>JALYQY010000027.1 GCA_030855585.1 bacterium
ACCCAAGCCGCTGAATCGGCCGATGTAATAATTGTTATGATCGAAGCTCACACAGTGATCACAGAAGAAGACAGACGAGTAGCCAAAATGGCCCTAAAATCACGCAAACCAGTGGTGCTGGCGGTTAACAAATCCGATCAAGTCAAAAAACCATCTATAGATGATTACCGCAAACTTGGTATTAAAGATATTTATCTAACCACAGTCACTCAAGGCAAGGGAATCGAAGAGTTATTTGAACACGTTGCCAAGCTGCTACCTAGAGCTAGTATCCATGAAGCCGACGACAGACTCCACCTGGCAATTTTGGGCCGACCAAATGTCGGTAAATCAAATTTGTTTAATGCATTAGCTAAAAAACAGCAGGCCATTGTGGCCGACAAGGCAGGCACCACCCGGGACATCAACAGGACAACTGTCAAATATATGGGTAGGGAAATTGAGCTGATGGACACCGCTGGTATCCGCAGAAGTGGCCGTATCGAGCGCGGTGTTGAAAAATTTAGCGTCATCCGTTCATTAAGCGCCATCGAGCAGTCAGATGTATGTCTGCTATTAATTGACGCCAACGAACCAAGTGTTGCCTTAGACCAAAAAATAGCCGGCATGATATCTGAAGCCAAAAAAGGCCTCATTTTAGTTATAAGCAAATGGGATGCTGTTGACGAGAAAGACCCCTATACTTTTGACAAATTAACACCCCAAATTCGCCGCGATTTCGTATTTGTACCGTGGGCGCCGATGATCCTCACCAGCAGCGTCACCGGCCATAATGTCAGCAAAATATTCGATTTGGTATTAGAAATTGCCGCAACACGCAATAAACAAATCAAGACAACCGAGCTTAACAAATGGTTAGAAAACACCACCGATAGACATCCGCCAGCCGGACTCAAGAACCGCCAACCAAAGCTCCGCTATGTCGTACAAGAGGAGGATATGTCTTATCCAAGCTTCAAAATATTCGGTTCCCAGCTAAAATTTTTGCATTGGAGCTACCGACGCCATATGGAGCGGACTTTCCGCGAGACGTTCGAGTTCGACGGTACACCGGTAAAGTTTTGGTTTATAGACCAACACAAACCCCGCGTCCACGGCACCAAAGAAGACACGCTGGACTGGAAAAAACACCTCCGCCCCGATCAGATTCCGAAAAATCGCTACAAAGACTCCCCAAAAAAACGCGACAAATAATACTAGCTCTTTATTCAGGCTGACTTACAGTAATGTGGCTTACCAGTGACCTTCTGATGTCGGTCAAACTCCTGGCTTCGTGAACAACAGGTATACGAGATAGGCCTCCATGGAATATAACAAGATCCCCCTCGACTAACTCGATTTCGGCAGCATTTTCTTCTATAACAGGAGTTAGTTTTGAAAGCCTTTCCGGCACGGGAAGGTCAGCACAGCTCATCGAGGAGAATCTCATGCGACAAGATCCCTCAACTGTAAGGTGAGTTTGTACTTGGGCGAAATCATAATGCCACCCCGTATAAGCTATATCAAATAAGCTAGGGCTTGGTTTTACGGCTAACGGACCTATTTGTCCAGAACTATAATCATTCTCATCTACGCCATTTACTACAATTACTTCGTAAAGCTGCGGTAGTCTAACGTTTCGAAGCTCAACCGATGTCACTTTGGGGGTACTAAAATTATACTCAAACATTGATAGTATAATATTACTTTATTCAATTTTTGTCAATATATTTAAGTCTTTTTTAGCTCGAAAAAAATCGTCGCTTACGTGATACCATAAGAGATATGCATGTTAAGATTGCGCCTAAGACTAACATTTCTAGGGCTTATTACAAAAATATCGTTGACGATATAGAACACGATCCGCTGATCAAACATTCTACTATTTCTGTTGCCTGTATGGTGGCGGCAATATGCGTTTTACTGGGCGCGCTAATATGGTTTGCCAAAACAAACCCTGGTAATTTGCTTAAAACGGAAGCCACAATTACCAATATAAGTAGCGGCCGCACAGACGCAGTTGGAACGCTTACTACATTTATTTCATATGACTTTAAGACTCGTGATAACCGAATTTTTAATGTCCGTAATGCCGCCAACGACGGGCTGACTTACAGTTTGAATCAAAAAATAAAAATTGGTTATTTTCCGGCCAATCCAGCCTACGCTCGCAACCTAGCAGACAACCGGCCACCATCCGTATCTGTTATTTTATGGTTAATGCCGTTCGGGTTGATGATATGGTTTGTATTTGTTATTTTGTTCCGCCACCATGCCAGGCAGCTAGAAATCTGGAACGCCGCCGAAGCCGCCGACTCGGATGACTAAAAATTCATACTCATTTTACTCACGGCCGTGGAAAAATTGAATACGAATCTTGAGGTTTCATTACTGCTTGAAGACTTGATAGTTTCTTTCCAATACTTAATACTAATCCGTAATGGGATTATTTTACAGGCGTGAACAGCCACAAACAGAACTGCCATACACTATTAGCCTTGGTCAGAATCACACCAAACTTATAGTTGGGCTTGGCAATCCAGGAGAAAAATACGACAGTACTAGGCATAATGTCGGCTTTGCATGCTTAGACGCCCTAGCTAAGGCCGAAAATAGCTCATGGCAGCAAAAAAAGACATTGAAATGTCTGGTCAGCGAGATGCGCATTGGCCAAAGCAGAATAATCTTATGCAAACCGCAAACATTCATGAACCTCAGCGGCGAAGCAGTACAATCAGTACAACATTTTTATAAGATAACAAACGCCGACACAGTTGTCGTTCATGACGAATTAGATATTAAGTTCGGTCAAATTCGCACTCGCATCGGCGGTAGCGCAGCCGGTCATAACGGCATAAAATCATTAATATCTCATACCGGCGAGGACTTTGGCCGCATCAGGGTAGGGGTAGCCAATGAATATTCCAGTAATTTAGACTCAGCCGATTTTGTTCTGCAGAAGTTTTCGAAAGATGAACAGGAACATTTAAAATCGTTGTCAACAGAAGTAGTTGCCTTATTAAACGAGTTTGCCGTAGGCGATCAATTACAAGTAGATACCCGTAGTTTTTTATAAAAAATCCACTTAAACAAATAGAGCTTCCAGAGGGGGTGGGCACCGCTGGAAGCTCTATTTGGGCTCGAACGAGTCGAGCCTCATATTACACCCTTCAACCCACCTTGAAGGCCTCCGCTCAAGCAACCTCGTAAAGTCACTCGAACGGCCCACTCTAGGTTGTCCGTCACTCGCCATAAAAACCGCAAATAAAACGCGGTGGGAGTGCGGGGTTAAAGGGGTTAGTTTGCTTTAGAGCGCTGTCATTGGCTTTATGCCAAAACGCGCTATAGAGAAAGTGGAGGGTAACAACTATCAAAAAGCACGCTCTAAAACAATCTAACTTTTCCTGATAAATCAGGATGTTAGCATAGGGTATAAGGTACGTAACTACATTAAAGTAATTACAGATTGCCATTTTAGCAAATATATGGGATTATGTCAATACTTAAATTAATAATTTATGCTTAAAGTCAATATGCTAACGCTTTCTAACGATCTGTTACCGGCCGAACTAACTCGTCTTGCCCAACCTCCTAAGCAAGTATATTGTTCATCAGAAAATTTTGATTCATTTCTTGCTATGCCAAGATTAGCTATAATTGGTAGCCGCAAAATAAGCCCTTACGGCAGGAACGTTACTACTAAATTTGCTAGTGAACTCGCCCAAAGAGGCGTGGCAATAATTAGTGGATTAGCCTTAGGCACAGACTCAGTAGCGCATACTGCAGCCCTAGATGCCGGCGGCATTACTATAGCAGTCCTCCCAAGCGGACTTGATAGAATTTACCCCACCTCACACAACCAGCTGGCTCGCCGTATAGTAGAAAATAGCGGCGCATTAATTACGGAATACCCGTTCAAGACAGAACCGCGCAAAGAAAACTTTGTTGCACGCAACCGTATTATCGCAGCCTTGGCTGAAGGAATCCTGATACCAGAAGCCGCTCTAAAAAGTGGCTCCCTGCACACCGCCAGATTTGCGCTTGAACTTGGCTTGCCAGTGCTAGCAGTTCCTGGTCCTATTACCAGCCCTACATCAGAAGGCACTAATAACTTAATTAAAGCTGGCGCAGTACCGGTAACATCGGTTGAGGACATCATTCATGCCCTTAACTGGCGCCTTGATGCTCAAATAAGCTTAGAGCTACAAGCCAACACCGAACCAGAACGAGTAATACTGGAGTTGATTCATAGTGGCACAACCGATGGAAGTGAATTATTAATTGCCAGCAAACTAAGTGCCTCGGAGTTTAATCAGTCTGTCACTATGCTAGAACTATCAAGTCGCATCCGCCCTTTGGGCAACAATCACTGGTCCTTAACTTAAACAACTAAGCTAAAAACAAGGCAAGTGGATTTGCATATAAATAGTAGGCCGTGCTATGTTTAATCACCGTGCGTCTGATACACTTAGGCGAATAAACATAAGCAAGAGGTCAGAATCAGTTTGAGTAAGAATTTAGTAATAGTAGAGAGCCCGGCCAAAGCCAAGACTATAGAAAAATATTTGGGCAAAGATTATGTAGTCAAAAGCAGTTTTGGCCATATTCGTGATTTGCCAAAAAAGGGCATTTCTATTGATAAAGCTAATAATTTTGAACCAACTTATGAGATATCTCCAGAAAAGAAAAAGACAGTAGCCGAACTTAAAAAACTGGCTAAAACCCACGATGTTTGGCTGGCGTCCGATGAAGACCGAGAAGGAGAAGCAATTGCTTGGCATTTGTGTATTGCACTAGGACTAAATCCTAAAAAAACCAAGCGAATTGTATTCCACGAAATTACCAAAGAAGCCATACTAAAAGCTATAGAAAAACCACGAACTGTGGACCTACACCTTGTTGACGCTCAACAGGCCCGCCGCGTACTTGATCGCCTTGTAGGCTATGAATTATCCCCAGTACTATGGAAAAAGGTTAGAGCAGGACTCAGCGCTGGTCGTGTTCAATCAGTAGCTGTACGTATTATTGTTGAACGAGAACGAGAAATTAAAGCCTTTGAATCGGCAGTTAGTTACAAAGTTACTGGCGACTTTTTGACTGGTGACAACCAAATACCGGCGGAATTAAATACCAAGCTCGATGACCGGTCCAAAGCCGAGGAATTTTTAAAAAGTCTCATCGGTGCAAATTACACCATAGGTTCAATAGACAAAAAACCAGGTAGCCGCAACCCGGGCGCACCGTTTACCACCAGTACGCTTCAACAAGAAGCATCTCGCCGACTCGGCTATTCAGTTCGTCAAACTATGACGTTAGCCCAGCGTTTGTATGAATCTGGTCACATCACCTATATGCGTACAGACAGCACCATTTTGTCTGCCCAAGCAATTAGTAACGCCGAGACGTTTATCCTCAAAAACTTTGGCAAAGATTATCACCTTGTGCGCCAATTTAAGACCAAAAACAGTTCCGCTCAAGAAGCCCACGAAGCCATCCGCCCAACCAATTTTGCTACCGAAACAGCCGGCGATGACGAACAACAAAAGAAAATATATAAATTAATTTGGCAACGTGCATTGTCCAGCCAAATGGCTCCGGCGAAAATTGATAAAACAGAAGTATCAATCGATATTTCGGACCACAAAGAACGCTTTACAGCCAAAGGTGAAGTTTTAGTATTTGATGGATTCCTAAAAGTCTACGGCGGCGGCAAAGACGATGTAATATTGCCAGATCTTAGCACTGGTCAATCGCTTCAGCCAGGCTTGATACAAGCTACCGAAACCTTCAGTCGTCCACCAGCAAGGTATTCTGAGGCCACACTTGTTAAGGCACTAGAAGAAATGGGCATTGGCCGTCCTAGCACCTATGCACCAACGATTTCTACTATTCAAACTCGTGGTTATGTCGAAAAAAGCGACCTTACAGGCACAGAGCGCATCATAAACACGTTGATATTAGACGGCTCAGATCTTGGTGGCAAAGAAGAGAAGGTAATCACAGGCGCCGACAAAAACAAGCTTATTCCAACTCCAGTCGCTCAAGTTACCACCGACTTTTTGACCAAATACTTTGCACCAATTGTAGACTATAACTTTACGGTAAAAGCCGAAAAAGAATTTGACGATATTGCCGAGGGCAAGACTGCTTGGAACAAAATGATTGCCGAATTTTATAATCAGGACTTCAAGCCGCTGATTAAAGCTTCGGCTGATGTTACCCGCGAAGAAACCAGCCAATCGCGCCCTTTGGGCAAAGACCCCAAAAGCGGCAAACCGATAGTAGTAAGATTTGGACGCTACGGCCCTATGTTGCAACGAGGCGAAACCAGCGACGAAGAAAAGCCAGAATTTGCTCCCATGCCAGATGGCGCCACTATGGAAGATGTAACTATGGAACAAGCTCTACCGATGTTTGAGTTGCCACGTTTGATAGGCAAAACCGCCGATGGCCAAGACATCTTAGCCGACATTGGCCGATTCGGCCCTTATGTCAAAGTCGACAAGACTTATGTATCTATCAAAGATTTGAGTCCGTTTACTATTACCGAGGCAGAGGCTAGGGAACTAATAACAGAAAAACTTGTGCAGCTCGCTGAGCGCAACGTAGCTGATTTTGGCAAAATCAAAATCTTGCGTGGCCCTTATGGACCTTACGTAACAGATGGAAAAAAGAATGCTAAGATTCCCAAAGAAACCGACCCAACCACATTAGACGAAAAAGCCGCTAAGAAATTACTGGACGAAGCTCCCGCCAAAAAACCCTTCAAACGCCGCAACACAGCCAAGAAATAACGAAAAATATTGAAACTACTCCTAACATAAATATGGCTATTGAGTAATCATAAGCGACTTATCCACACCTTCCACAGGCTTGCAAATTCATGTTATGATAAATTAGCATAAACAATATGTGCGAGGAGGGCTATTTAATGCTAGAATAAGCATTATAGACTAATAAGAGAATTTGTTTGACATTTAATAACATTACTGTTAATATAATCCTTATACAGGAGTTATCTTGGCAATTTTACGAAAGGCAAAAGATTAAATTATGGCTGATCAGACCAATAAAACCGAACTACGCATCAGTACTGTTGTCACTGACATTTTAAACAGTATTGAGCGTGAGCGTGAGCGTGAGATTATCTCCCGCCGCTTTGGCTTGTTTGATCGCCGCGAAACATTAGAGCAAATCGGCGAACTACTTGGCATCACCCGCGAACGCGTTCGCCAACTTGAAAAAGCCGTTATCACTAAACTGAAGCATAACGCCAGCCGAGGTGAATACACCGAGCTTCTTAAACTCCAAGAAGTCTATGTGCAAGAACTCCACAGCATGGGTATGGCGGCACGTATTAGCGACCTAAGCGCTAGACTTACCAAAGACAATTCCAAAATCGACCAATCACAAGTGTCATTTTTAGCAATATTATGCCCCAAGCTAATTGTGCTAGACGAGAATGACTTTTATTATCACGCCGTAGCAATTGCTTCTGAACACGACAATGCGCTACTAAAAGATCAGGTCAATGCCGTTGTTGATGCAATTAAGAAAATTGCCGAACCAACAGGTATCGAGAATATCTCCCAGACTGTTGGCAACCGCAGCGTCGCTCATACCCGCGCCTTAGCTAGCATCAGCAAGCAAGTCGCTACCTTAAATGGCCGCTGGGGACTTGTAAAATGGCCAATGGTCAACCCTAAGAATATTCGCGACAAAATTTATGTTATATTGCACGAAAACGGCAAACAAATGCATTTCAACGAGATTGCTGATGCAATAAAGGCTTCTAGCTTTAAACGCAAAGATGTTACAACTCAGGCTATCCACAACGAACTTATCAAGGACGGCCGCTTTGTACTGATTGGCCGTGGTATATACGCTCTCAAAGAATGGGGTTACAAGAAGGGTACTGTTGCCGATGTTATAACAGAGGTACTCAAAAAAGCCGGCGAACCTTTGCACCGCGACGAAATCGTCAAGCGAGTTTTGAAGAATCGCTACGTCAAAGAAACTACAATCCTCCTGAACCTGCAGGGCAAACCACAATTCAAGCGCGTCGCCAAAGCTACCTACGCGCTCCAAGAAACCAACTAAATACATTTTGTGGCATAATGCTATGCCTTCTTGGTGTCACTGTAAAAGCATTAGATGTATAATCATTAGAGTAAATCTTATGTCTTATTTCATACCCAGTAACCGATTAAATAATAATGATCTTTAATCGTAAACGCCAAACTGCCACAGCAGCCGAAGAAGTCCTGCTGTTGCTGGAAATTCCCCGTGCTAATGACAAAAAAGAACTAGCTGCCGAGCAGATGCTGGCTAGTCTCCACGGCATATTGCGCTCTAAGAGAGAGATAAGGAGTGACGGCGGGATCCAAGATCACATCAGCCTAGAAATGGTTGCCAGGGGACAACGGATTAGGTTTTATATCTGGACGCCGAAACATTTGCAACCATTCGTAGAGGGCCAGATATATGCACAATATCCCACTGTACAAATCCATGAGCAAGACGAAGATTACGCTTCTAAGAAGTTAAACCAAGACGTTATTTATACAAGCGAACTAGTTCTTACTGATCACGAAACTATTCCCATCAAGACATTTCCTAGTTTTGAGGTTGATCCTTTAGCCGCAATCACGGCGACCCTCGCCAAGCTAGACGAACCCGATGAGGAAGCTTGGATACAGATCTTAGCCCGGCCAATACCAGATGATTGGCACAAACGAGGATCTAAGATGATAAAACGAATCAACGCCGGCGGTGGACTACTAGCGGGCAGCGGTGTAGCGCTGATGGGGCAAGCTCTTGGAGCACTCGTCAAACCCCCCGAACCTTCTTCTGGCAGCGGTCCAGCCGAATTATCAGAACGCGACAAATCTAGGATAAGAGCCATAGAAGAGAAGGGGACCAAGCTCGGTTATCAGGTTAAAATCCGTATAGTATACGCTGGTAGCAAAGAAAATTTGGCAAAATTGCGTATGCAAGCCATCCAGGGCGCATTCAAACAATTTAACACCACCAATCTAAATGGATTTCAAGGGAAGGGGCCTAGTTTTAGCACCGACAAACTTGCCGAATATCAAGCCAGATTTTTTATTGATAGCGGATATATACTCAATATAGAAGAACTTGCCAGCTTATTCCATTTGCCTCACACATCAGTCGAAACACCCAACATTGTTTGGGCCACTACCAAAACTGCTGAACCTCCCTCTAATATTCCCGTCGTTAGCAGTGGCAACGAACGTGAACTTAGTCTGTTTGGTGTAACTAACTTTAGGGGAAGTAACACAATCTTTGGAGCCAATAGATCTGACCGCGGACGTCATATATATGTCATCGGCCAAACCGGTACCGGTAAAACTGGTCTTTTGGAACTACTCACAATGTCTGATATTTTTTATGATGAAGGCTTTTGTGTGATCGATCCACACGGTGATTATGCCCAGAATATGCTTAGATTTATCCCAAAACGCCGACTCAAAGATGTTATTTATTTCAATCCGTCCGACACAGCCTACCCGATTGGGTTTAACCCACTCGAAGTAACCGATCCCAGCCTCAAGAACCACATTAGCTCCGAACTAGTTGGCGTCTTAAAACGAATGTTTGAATCCTGGGGTCCTAGGCTGGAATACATTCTGCGTTACACTATTTTGGCGCTACTAGATTACCCGAATGCCACAATGCTTGATATCACCCGCATGCTTACCGAAAAGCAGTTTAGAAATGACGTAATCAAATACATTAAAGACCCCGTAGTTAGAACCTTCTGGACTACTGAATTTGCTAGCTGGAACGACAAATTTGCTGCCGAAGCCGTAGCGCCTGTACTTAACAAAGTTGGTGCTTTTGTAGCCAATCCAATGATTCGAAACATCGTAGGCCAGACTAAGAGTACCTTTAATATCCGCACCCATATGGATGAAGGCAAAATCCTAATTGTAAACTTAAGCCGTGGCTTAGTAGGTGAGGACAATGCTGCTATCTTAGGCGCATTAATGGTTACCAAGATTCAACTGGCAGCCATGAGCCGAGCAAATGTACCTATGGATCAGCGCCGACCATTTTATTTGTATGTAGACGAATTCCAAAACTTCGCCACCGACTCTTTTGCAGTAATCCTGAGCGAAGCCCGTAAATACGGCCTCAATCTGACTGTAGCCAACCAGTACGTCTCTCAGATGGAACCTGTCGTGCGTGACGCAGTGTTTGGCAACGTTGGCTCTATGGTATGTTTTAGAGTTGGCGCTGATGATGGAGCATTCTTATCCAAATATTATGCGCCGCAATTTGAGCCAACAGATATAATGCAGCTGCATAATCGTAACTTTGTAGCCACCATGACAATTAACGGTGAAAAATCACCACCATTTTCTGGCTCTACGCTTAACCATCCGCCTGCTCATGCTGACTTTACAGAAGAAATCGTCAATTACTCTAGACAGCAGTTTTCATTGCCTAGAGATGAGGTAGAAGCTCGTGTCGAAAAAAGTATGGCGCTAACCTACGGCCAGACTCCTAGTCCTAACAATAATCAACCAAATAATATCCCGCACAGAAGCCCAGGGCGGGTGATTAGTCCTGCCAAAGCCATAATCCAAGCCGTTGCTCGCTTAAACGAGCCTTTGGTCAGTCCAGTAG
>JALYQY010000030.1 GCA_030855585.1 bacterium
GTATAAAAGGGAAGACCATAAATGGAAGATGCGCCTAAAATTACGCCAGAAAGTAATAAAGAAAATACTGTCAAACCAGATTCTAATAGGTTCAATGATATAAAACCTGTCAAAATGGAAGTTAAGCAAGCCAGAAGGGCCCGTAATGCTACCACTGGACTTATGATATTTGTGGCAGCTGCTGCAGGATTTGGTGGGGGTCTGCTGGGATCACGTACCCAAAGTATAAGTGGAAGCGACATAAACAACATAGAAACTAGACAGCAAATTGTATCTAGTGAAGGTGAATTAATAAGTGAAATTACCAAAAAAGTTAGTCCTAGCGTGGTGTCGGTAAGTGTTACTGCCCAGGACGTAGGACAGGGTATTTTTGGGCAGCAACAGTTCGAAAGGGAGGGCGCTGGTACAGGTGTAATAATTAGTGACGACGGTGTAATTATAACAAACCGTCATGTTGTCCCTAGAGCTACAACTAAAGTGAGCGTTACTCTGTCTGACGGTACGATTCTTGACGACGTAGAAGTAATCGGACGGACTAGTGATAGCGACCCTCTGGACATTGCATTTTTGAAGATAAAAGACAGTAAAGGCAAAGACCTAAAAAAAGCCAGTATTGGTGATTCGGCTGCTATGGAAGTAGGCGATAGGGTTATTGCTATTGGTAATGCGCTTGGTCAGTTTGAAAACACAGTAACCAGTGGAATATTATCTGGTTACGGCAGAGATATAGAAGCAAGCAGTGGCTCTGGTTTTAATACGGAAAGCTTAACTAATCTTTTTCAAACTGATGCGGCTATTAATCCTGGTAATTCTGGGGGGCCATTAATGAACCTTAGCGGTGAAGTAATTGGCATAAATGTAGCAGTAGCAGACGCCCAGAATATTGGTTTTGCTATACCTATTAACGATATCAAAGGTTTGATTGCAAGTGTTCAGAAAAACGGTAAATTAGAGCGGCCGTATCTTGGGGTGCGATATATTTCTCTGACTGATGACTCGGCATATTTCTATAATCTAGATACCAAACGCGGCGCATACGTTGCTCCTAGCCAGAATGATCAATCATCTGTGATTGCCGATAGCCCGGCAGCCAAAGCGGGCTTGCAGGAAAAAGACATTATAACCAAGATCAACGACGTATCCATAGATGAAAAAAACAGTCTTATCTCGGTGCTGGGAAGGTTCGCCGTAGACGATACTGTTGAGCTTACCGTAATTCGAGACGGCAAAGAATTACGAATTAAAATTAAGCTCGAAGCTTCACGTCAGTAAGACTAAATACTTGAATAAAATCTTCGGTATTGGTAACTTTGTAATTTTGCTCGGCGGCAATAGTTGCTAATTGTTTATGTTGGTAAGGTAGGCTTTCGGTTAATACATACACTGGTTTTGTAGCTATGCTTGATAGCTGTTTAAACATTTGCCTATATAAATCTAGGCCATCTGAGCCTCCAAATATTGCAACTTTGGGCTCTTGCATAGCGGCTTGATTAACAGTATGGCTATTCGGAACGTAGGGCAGATTGGCAACAATAACATCAATATCCTGGTTTTTAAGTGGCTCAAGAAGGTTGCCAAGATAAAATTTGATTTTTGCCTTCAAAATTACTGCGTTATTCTTAGCTACTTCCAAGGCATCCAACTGTACATCAGTCGCTATAACAGTTACGTCGTCGATTTCTAATTTGGCAGTGATAGCAATTGCACCAGATCCAGTTCCGATATCACATATAATAATATTTTTTACTGGCTTGAAAGACCGGGCCCTTTTTACAATGGATTTATTATGTAGCAAATTTATAAGAATAGTTATCATGGTTTCGGTTTCGGATCGGGGTTGGAGGGTGGCGGGTGTAACCAAAAACTCACGTCCATAAAATTCACTTTTGCCTCTGATGTAGGCCAAAGGCTCGTGATCGGCTCGCCTCTGCACTAACTTATCTAGTTTTACTAAGTCCGACTTCTTGCATAAAGATTTCAAAGAGTAATCAGGGTGCGCCAAAAGCCAAGCGCGGTCTTTGCCGGTAGCGTCTTCTAAAAGTATTAGTGCATCTAAACGAGATGAAGGCACCTGTGATAAATCAAGGATTGCTACGGCGTTTTTAAGCCACTGGTCTACTTGGTAAATTTCACTACTCTGCACAGTTTATGAAACCTGGCTTAGTAGTTCATGTTCTGCCTTGTGAAGCTCAATAATCAAGTCGTCAATCTGGCCAGTAAGGGCACCGGGAATATTGGAGCGGCTGTAGCCGATGCGGTGATCGGTAATACGGTCTTGTGGGAAGTTGTAGGTGCGAATTTTTTCGCTGCGGTCACCACTGCCGATAAGTTTATTGCGTTCTGAAGATAATTTGGCGTTTTCTTCGTCGATCTTTGCTTGTAACAATCGGGATCTTAATACGCCCATGGCTTTAAGTTTATTCTTGATTTGAGATTTTTCGTCTTGGTTAGTTACTACAATACCAGTAGGTAAGTGAGTTATTCTAACTGCTGAATCTGTGGTGTTTACAGATTGGCCGCCGTGTCCACCGCTGCGGTAAACATCAATTCTTAAGTCGTTAGGGCTTATCTCGATGTCTGATTCCTCGGCTTCCGGCAAGACTGCAACCGTAACCGTACTGGTATGAATCCGACCTTGTGACTCGGTGGTGGGCACACGCTGGACACGGTGAACACCGGCTTCAAACTTGAGCTGTCCATAAGCCTCAATGCCTTTGACCATGAAACTAATTTCTTTAAACCCGCCGGCATCGGACGGACTCTCGCTGATTAGATCTACCTTCAAATGATGTAATTCTGCGTAACGCGCATACATTCTGTATAGTTCGGCTGCAAACAATGAAGATTCATCGCCACCAGCTGCGGCCCGGATTTCAATAATGGCATTACGCTCGTCATTAGGGTCGCGTGGTGTTAATAACGCAGAAAGTTCAGAAGTTTGGGTATCGAGTGTCGAATTAAGTTCACCTAGCTCCGCTTGGGCTAGTTCTGCTAATTCATCGCTGCCTTGGGCTAAGATTTTTGATTCGGCGATTTGTTTATTTGTTTTATCGATATTATTAAACAAATCCACTAGCTGATTAAGATCGCTAATTCGCTTGGCAAGTTTTGGATATTCGGGTGTGCTATAAATACTTGGATCTTGTAATTTGGATTCAAGTTCAGTTAGTTCTAGCCGATAAAGTTGTGCTTTTTCTTCCATGATTCCTTAGATTATATATAGAAAAAACCGCTGTTACTATCTAAACAGCGGTTTTGTATTAGTAAAAGTAGCTAACGGGTGCCGAGTTTTTGGGTTGCAGCCTTGGTAGCAGACTTGCGAGGTTTCTTGGTGCTTTTAGCTTCACGGGCAGTTTTTGCAGCTTCGGCTCGAGCCTTGAACTTATCAACACGGCCTTCAATGTCCATAATTCGCTCTTCGCCTGTAAAGAATGGATGTGAGGCGCTAGAAATATGTACTTTAACTAGCGGATATTCGTTACCATCTTCCCATTTGGTTGTTTCTTCAGTTGCAACAGTTGAGCGCGTCAAAATCCGATGACCGTTATTGAGGTCTTCAAATACTATGACTCGATAATCTTTGTGGTGTAAGTCTTTCTTCATATGAGTTACAAGTATATCCTATCTGTTAAATTTGGTCAACAGCTACTTGTAAAAATTCGTCACCTCTGTTACAATAATTTAGTAATTAATTAAACAGTTTTGGGAGAGAATCCTCTTAGAAGAATTCCGTGTAGGAGCTTTTAGGTACCCATTACGACGAACAAGGAGAGATATCAATGGCTACTCAAGTAGACCCCGTAGAAGATGTAAAATCAGAAACTAAAGCTGCAGAAGCTACCATCAAGCAGGAGACAAAGCATGTCTCTGTCGGTGTAGACATCAAAGAATTACTGTCGGCTGGAGCGCATTTTGGGCACAAAGCATCACGTTGGCATCCTGCTATGGCACCCTATATTCATAGCAAACGTAATGGCAGCCATATTATCGACCTGACAAAAACGGTTGAAAGACTAGAGGCTGCACTAAGTTTCTTGACTCAAAACTCAGCTGCTGGACGCCAAGTGTTGTTTGTTGGTACTAAGCGTCAAGCACATGACATTGTGTTTAAACTAGCTCAAGACACTGCTATGCCATATGTTGTAGAGCGATGGGCAGGTGGAATGTTGACTAACCACAATACAATTCAAGGACGCATTAAGCACCTTAAAGACCTTGAAACCAAGATGGAATCAGGTGAGCTGGGCAACAAGTACAACAAGCTAGAAGTACAGCGCTTCCAAGAAGAAATCGAACAAATGAACGTACTATATGGTGGTATCAAAGATATGCATGCCAAGCTAGGTGCAGTGTTTGTGTTTGATCCAACTCACGACAAAAATGCTGTACTAGAAGCCCGCAAACTAAACGTGCCACTAATTGCTATTTGCGATACCAACTCTGATCCAAATCTTATTAATTTTCCAATCCCATGCAACGACGATGCAATAAAGACCTTGCAGTTGATTGCAGATTACGTCAAACACGCTGTCGAAACTGGCAAAGCTAAAAGTGTTAAATCGGAAGACAAGGCTGAAAAAGCTGAAGTAAAAAGTAAATAACTCGAATGGGTAAGTTATCCGAGCAAAGCGCTTTTCGCGCTATTCAGTTGACAAGAGACCCTGACTTTGTAGAAAAGTTGGCAAGACATGGTGTTAGAGGGCCAGGACTGGCAATGAATGCGGCATTTACAGCAATGGACGAAGAAGGTTTGATAGATCCTGACGAAATTGGCTTTACTTTTGAAGAAAAAATTAATTTTAAACTACTAACTGAAATTGTAATTAGAAATATAGAAGGGCAATCATGAACATAGAAGACATTAAACGATTAAAGAATTTAACGGGCGTTGGTTTAACAGATGCCAAAGCCGCTTTAACTGAAGCCGGCGGGGATTTTGATAAAGCCCTAGAAGCTATGCGCAAAAAGGGCCTAACTAAAGCCGAAAAGCGTGGCGAGCGTGAAGCCCGCCAAGGCCTAGTTGGTACATATAATCACGACAACCGAATTGGTGTAATAGTAGAAGTAAACTGTGAAACTGATTTTGTAGCTAGAAACGAAATTTTTGTTAATTTAGTAAAAGATATTGCCATGCACGTGGCTGCAAGTAATCCGGAATTTGTAAGTTCAGAAAATATTCCAGAAGATGCACGCAGTGCTGCAAAAGCAGAGTTTTCCGAAAAAGCAAAAGCTGACGGCAAACCTGACAATATGATAGAAAACATCGTAGAAGGTATGCTCAAAAAACATTTTGCAGAAAAATGTCTACTTGATCAGCCATTCATCAAAAATCCTGACCAAACAGTGGGTGATTACGTCAAAGAACACAATGCTCGTTTGGGCGAAAACTTGATTGTTAGACGATTTTCCCGCATCGCTCTCGGCGAATTGGCCTAAATTTAATAAACGAACTTACAAACAGCAGCTTCGTTTTTTATTAGACGTGGAATACAATAGAGTTACTTAAGGAGAAATTATGTCACCAAGCCAAGTTGTGAGTGATGCAGAGGCTAAGTATAAAAAAGCCTTTGAGCATTTTAGCGAAGATCTTAAAAAGATTCGTACTGGTCGGGCACATCCGGGTATGTTAGACGGTGTCATGGTAGAGGCTTATGGTACTCCTATGCCACTTAATCAAGTCAGCAATATTACAGCACCCGAAGCACAGTTGTTGCAGATTACACCGTTTGACCCTAGCAACATCCAGGCTATTGCTAGTGCTATTCGTGATAACCCTAGCCTTGGCTTAAACCCAAGCGACGATGGCCGTGTTGTGCGAGTGCCAATTCCTGCGCTTACAGAAGAACGCAGACGTGAGATTACTAAGCAGCTTGGAGGCAAAGTAGAAGATTGTCTAATAGCATTTAGAAACGTACGGCACGAAGCCATGGATATAATTGCAGAAGCCAAAAAGGACAAAGATATTTCTGAAGATGATGCCAAGCGCTATAGCGCTCAAATAGACGAACTAATGGTCAAGCAAAAAGCATTTGTAGATTTGGCAGCAAAGACTAAAGAACTAGAAATTATGACTGTTTAATTATAGTTAGCCCCTTAAACTCAAGAAAATATGACAGATAAAGAAATACAAAATTTGTTACCGAATCACGTGGGGCTGATATTAGATGGCAATCGACGTTGGGCAAAAGAGCAAAATTTGCCAGCGATGAAGGGTCACTATCAAGGTTCAGAGGTACTAAGGGATATGGTTATTATTGCTATCAATGGTGGTATTAAATATGTTTCGGCTTTTGTTTTTTCTACAGAAAACTGGAATCGTTCTAAAAGCGAAGTCTCATACTTGATGGGACTGATTATAAAATTCAGCGAACAGTATGTGGATGATTTTTTAAGCAATGACATTAAGCTTGTGCATGTAGGATCTCGTGATGGATTACCTAAAGCAGTTCTAGCAGCATTAGACAAAGCAGTAATTAAAACTAGAGATTGCAAAAAGGGTGTGTTTGGACTTTGCGTTAACTATGGTGGCCAGCAGGAAATAGTCGATGCGGCCAAACGCTTGCTTAGGCACAAAGTAGACCCGAATCGTTTGAGTGTTCGTGATTTTGAAAAGGAACTTTATGTTCCAGAATTGCCACCTTTAGATTTGGTAATACGTACGTCGGGTGAAATGCGCAGCAGTGGATTTATGTTGTGGAATGCAGCTTATGCAGAGTACATTTTTCTTGATAAGTATTGGCCAGACTTTAATACGCAAGATTTGAAGCAGGCACTATTGGTATACGCTAAACGGCAACGTCGATTTGGGTCCTGAAGTGGGCAAATACAACCTTATAATCACCTAGGCGTCCATAGAAGAAACATGTATAATTAATCATTAGAATATGGGAATAGCTTTATTTATCTTGGGGTTGTTATTATTTATCGGCCTGATACTTATTCATGAGTGGGGGCATTTCATTATGGCCCGCCGAAATGGTGTGGAAGTGGAAGAATTTGGATTAGGATTTCCGCCTCGGGCTAAAATCCTCAAAAAACTTAACGGTACAATTTATAGCCTAAACTGGTTGCCGCTTGGTGGCTTTGTTAAGCTAAAAGGCGAACACGACATAGACACCGAACCGGGTACTTTTGGCAATGCTACCACCAAGGCCAAAATTAAAATTATGATGGCTGGAGTAGTCATGAATCTGCTGACGGCATTTGTGTTATTTACTATCGTTGCGCTTATAGGAATGCCAAAACTGTTAGATAATCAATCCACAATTGCCAGCGATACCAGTACCCAAAATATTATCCGTGATGAGGGTTTAATTAAGGTGGGGCGGGTCGTAGAAAGCTCACCAGCAGCTCAGGCAGGAATATCAGAAGATGATGAGATAGTAAGTATAGCCGGTATAGAGATTACTAAAGTAGAAGACGTAAGCCTGGCTACCGAGACAAATGCTGGCAAAAAAGTTGTAGTCGAACTTCGACGAGACAACCAGCTAATCACAAAAGAAGTTACGCTAAACTCGGAATCACCTTATTTAGGTATTGGTCCTTATGACGCTACAATAAATATAGAAGTTAGACGCTCGACTTGGTCGGCGCCTATTGTTGCAGCGGCAGTGATGAAAGATTTTACAATCGCTACATTCAAAGGTCTGGGCTCGGCACTGTCTGGTCTAGGTTCAACTATAGCTGGGATTGTCACAGGAAATCAAGCAGCAAGACAAGCAGGTCAGACAGAGGCTTCTGAGCAAGTGTCCGGCCCGATTGGGATATTCTCAGCCCTATATAATATATCGAAGCTTGGTTTGGGACTTGTATTATTTATAATCGGGCTTATATCATTGACATTAGCAATAATGAACGCCTTACCAATACCCGCGCTGGATGGCGGCAGGTTATTCGTTACTCTTGTCTTTAGGGCTTTAAGAAAACCGCTGCGGCCAGAGATAGAAGAACGCATCCATGGCACGGGCTTCGTAGTATTAATGATGCTATTTGTGCTAATAACTATTGTTGATATCCGAAGGCTCTAAAAATATATGAATGATGATCAGCAGGTGGTTAGACGGCCATTTTATCGGCATGATCCACTTACTACCATTATTGCAACTATTGGAATATTTTTAATAAGCCAAGTTGTTGCTGGATTATTGATTTGGCTATATCCATCCATGATGGAATGGACAGAAGCCGAAGCTACTAATTGGATAGAAAAATCAGTTGCTGGACAGTTTGCATATGTATTAATAGCTGAAGCTATAGCAATTGGCCTCGTACTCCAGCTGTTAAAACGAGCAAACATTTTGAAGGCACGAATTGGTTGGCTTAAGATTAAAGCTCAAGATATTGGTTGGGCGCTATTGGCGTACGGAATATATTTCATCGTATATTTGGCAGTAGTTATTTTGGCTAAACAATTAATTCCAAGTTTGGATGTCGAACAAGAACAACAGGTTGGTTTTGACAATGCATACACCAATATTCAATTATTAATGACTTTTGTTTCGCTAGTCATACTACCGCCAATAGCCGAAGAAATTATATTTAGAGGTTATCTGTTTACTAGCCTGCGAGCTAAGTTTAGCTTTAAGAAAGCCACTATAGTTACGAGCATACTGTTTGGAATAGCTCACTTGCAGTTTGGTGCTGGCGCTCCGTTGCTTTGGATCGCAGCATTAGATACATTCATACTATCTTGTTTTCTATGCTATTTACGTGATAAAACAGGTAGCTTGTGGCCACCTATTATATTGCATGCATTAAAAAATGGCGTAGCATTTACGATATTGTTTGGCAGCCGTTTACTTTAAACCTAAGTTTACATCTGTTACAATACGGCCAGATATGAGAAGTGCAATGATTGATCAACTTAGATTACCCGTAAGGGTCGTATAAAGTATTTATTCAATATAATTTGTTATTTATCAATTATTACAGATTGGATATAGGGATAGAACATGAAAGTTTCACAGTTATTTACAAAAACCAAAAAAGATGCGCCAGCAGATGAACAGGCTAAAAACGCCCAACTTCTAATTAGGGCCGGCTATATTCACAAAGAAATGGCTGGAGTTTATACGTTTTTGCCACTTGGACTGATGGTGCTTGAGAATATCAATCAAATCATACGTGAAGAAATGAATGCTATAGGTGGGCAAGAGATGAAGTTGACTACGTTGCAAGATCCAGAAATATGGAAACTGACCGACCGTTGGGATGATGAAAAGGTAGATGTATGGTTTAAGACCAAACTAAAAAGCGACCATGAGCTTGGGCTTGGACCTACGCACGAAGAGCCTGTGGTGCGGGCAGTGCGGCCTTTCCTTAACTCGTATAAAGATTTACCTTTTATGGCTTATCAGATTCAGACGAAATTCCGTAATGAGACAAGAGCAAAAAGTGGTGTCATGCGTGGGCGCGAATTTTTAATGAAAGATTTGTATAGTTTTGCACGTACCCAAGAAGAGCACGAAAAACTGTATGAACAAGTTAAGCAAGCTTATTATAAAGTTTACGATCGTTTAGGGGTTGGAGACCAGACTTTTCTGACTTTTGCCAGTGGCGGCATGTTCTCTCAATTTAGTCACGAATTTCAGACAATATGTGAGGCAGGTGAAGATACAATTTATGTCGACCACGAAAAGAAGATTGCTATAAACGAGGAAGTAAACAACGATGAGGTATTGGCAGATTTAGGTCTTAATCGGAATAGTTTAGTTGAAGTCCGGGCAGCTGAGGTTGGCAACATTTTTACGCTTAAAGATAAGTTTTCTAAGCCGCTGGGCCTTACTTTTATTGATGAGCAAGGAAAAGAGCAAGCGGTGCTGATGGGCAGTTATGGTATAGGGCCATCGCGACTTGTAGGGGTAATTACTGAGCTATTGTCTGACGATAAGGGGCTTGTATGGCCGGATGCGATTGCGCCGTATAGAGTATATCTAGCGATAATTGGTTCTGATCAAAAAGTACTGGATTCTGCTGATAAATTGTATGAGGAATTTCAGGAAATAGGCATAAGTGTATTATACGACGATCGAGATATTAGGCCTGGCGAGAAGTTTGCTGATGCCGATTTGTTGGGTATACCCAATAGAGTAGTTATTAGCCCCAAAACTTTAGAGCAAGATAAAATAGAATACAAGGCACGGACATCAGCTGAATCAGAATTATTGAGTATTGAAGAGTTAAAAAAGAGGTTGATAACTAAAAAATAAGCGATATACTAATGTCATAAGCTGGCCGCTAGTATAGTGCCAGTTTTTTTACCGGAAAGGACCAAGTAATGAAAAAACAATATCATTTGACCAAAGAAGGCTTAGTTGAACTTCAGTCTGAGCATGCCGAACTGATTTCTAAACGCTCTTCAATTGCTGAAGATATCGCCTCCGCTCGGTCTCAGGGTGATTTAGCTGAAAATGCCGAGTATCATGAAGCCAAGGAAGAACAGGGGCGTAATGAAGGTAGAATCGAAGAAATCGAGCATATATTAAACAATTCCGAAATCATAGTGCCGCCAAAGGATGACAATAAGGTTCGTTTGGGATCTAAAGTAAAACTTCGTAGTGAACAAGGCAAGACTAAAGAATTCCAAATCGTAGGCACTGTAGAAGCAGATCCATTAAAGGGTAAAATTTCTGACGAGTCTCCAATTGGTCAGGCACTTTTAGGCAAAAAAGAAGGCGAAGAAGTAGAAATCGTCACTCCAGCCGATACGACCAGCTACGCAGTAGTAGATATTTCCTAATCTAGCAATAAGGCATTTATTTTCCTAAGAAGTGATCTGGGGTATACTTACCAAATAAGATCTTAAATATAACTTGGGATTAATTACAAACATGGCGACTTTAAAAGATTTCAGGGATGAGCGATTGCGCAAACTAGCCGAGTTGAAAGCACTCGGTGTTAATCCATATCCTGCTAAAGCTACACGCACTCACGATATCGATACAATTAAGATGGATTTTAATGAGCTTGAAGGTTTAGTTGTCACTACAGTTGGTAGAATTAAATCAATTCGGAAATTTGGCAAGATTGCATTTGTTGTCATACAGGATGACGGTGACGAATTATTGCAGCTATTCATTAAAGAAAAGGTTGATGTAATAGAACCTGAGCGTAAAAGCAGTGAACTTATGGTTCCTGCGGAGCTTCGCTTACTGGACACGGGTGATTTTATAGAAGCAACTGGGCCGGTAATAAAAACTCAAACAGGAGAGATTTCTGTTGAAGTTGATAAACTCCGGTTGCTTACAAAAGCACTAAGGCCAATGCCGAGTGAACAAGAAGGATTTACTAACAAAGAAGAACGTATGCGCCGGCGCTACGTTGATATGAATGTAAATTCTGATGTTCGGCAACGGTTTATTCGTCGCAGTAAGTTCTGGCAAGCTACTCGTGATTTCATGAACCAGCGTGGATTTTTGGAGGTTAATATTCCAGTACTTGAGCATACGACTGGTGGTGCAGATGCTAATCCGTTTATTACCCATATGGACGCGCTTGATCAGGATTTTTATTTACGCATTAGCCACGAGTTACCTCTAAAAAGATTAATTGGTGCCGGTTTTGAAAAAGTCTATGATATCGGTCCAAGGTTTAGAAACGAAAACTATTCTGATGAGCATTTGCCAGAGCATGTTGCAATGGAATGGTATTGGGCATATGCCGACTGGAAACAGGGCATGCAATTTATGGAAGAGATGTTTAGGTTTATACTAGAGAGTTCTTTTGACACACTAAAGTTTAATGTCGACGGTAAAGAAGTAGATATGTCTAAAGAATGGGAGCAATGGGACTATGCAGGAGTAATTCGCGACCATTATGGGTTGGAGGTATTTGATTGTACTATCGAGCAAGTGAAAGAAAAACTAAAAGAACACGGGCTAGAGGTAGAAAAAACCGAAAATATCGCCCGTGGCATTGATAAGTTATGGAAAAAAGTACGAAAAGATGTAGTAGGACCCGTCTGGCTTATAAATACGCCGGCCTTTATCTCGCCATTAGCTAAATCTGACGATGCAGATCCAAGATTTGCGCAACGCTATCAGGCTGTCATTGCTGGTTCGGAACTGTGTAATGGTTACTCGGAGCTTAATGATCCGATTGACCAGTTGCAACGTTTTGTCGAGCAAGAAGCTATGCGCGAAGCAGGTGATGATGAAGCGATGATGTTGGACATTGATTATGTAGAAATGCTCGAGTACGGCATGCCACCAACTACTGGCTTGGGATTTTCAGAGCGAGTGTTTTGGATTTTTGAAGGCGTTACGGCCAGAGAAGGCGTACCGTTCCCGCAGTTACGTAGCGAAATTGATGAAACTACTAGATCGATCTATCCCGAAGTTAAACTTTAGTTACCGATTTTTAGCTCGGATCCACCGATGTTGCGGGCAAAGTAGCTATCGTGGCTGATGTAAATTATAGCTCCGTGGTAGGGCTTTAAGGCGTTTTCTAATTCTTCGATACTTGGTAAATCTAGGTGGTTAGTAGGTTCGTCCAATATGAGCAGGTTGGGTTTATTAATAAGCATGCGAATAAGTTGCAATCTAGCCTTTTGACCACCGCTTAAGTTGCGCACCAATATTTGAGCATCAACAGCTGGCTCAAATAAATAATCTCCCATGCTGCGCATAATACTTTGAGGATTTATCGGCAAATCAAAATCTCTGTATATGCTTTCAATTGCTTCATAAAGTGTTAAATCGAGCAGCTTATCACCCATTTCTTGTTCGTACATATTAAGTCGAACATGGTTGCCGGGTGTTATTTTGCCGTTTAATAATGTAGAAGTTGGTGTGTCATTAATTACTGAGGCGATAGCACGCACCAGAGTAGTTTTACCAGCACCGTTACGACCGATTATGTGCAGCCGCTCACCAGTTTGTAATGAAATACTAATAGGGTCGAATAAAGGGGTATTGTTGTAGCCAAGCTGCACAGAACTTAGTGTGAGCAGTTGAGTTGCGCGCTCACCATCTGTTTGTTTGGTGATTTTAATATTTTTGGCTTTATACTTTTCATAATTTGCCGTTGTTTTAGGATTAAGAGCAGAGGCCGACTCTTGGTCTATCCAAAAACTTGGTTTGGGGTTTTTAGCTTCAAGCTCTTTGAGCTGCTTTTGTAACCTGTCGCGCATAACGATAAAAGGGTTATTGGCTGATTTACCTGCGTATCCTGGAGCGCGAGAAATTGCATAGGCAATCTGGCTTTTGATATTAGCAATAGTTTTTTGGGCTATTTCGTAACTCTGCAACTGGTTGGTAGTTTTAGAAGCATTTTGCTTGAGATAGGCATTGTAGTTACCTTTGTGACTAACGGCCTTATGGTCCTTTATCTCTATTATTCTGTCTACCTGTTCTAACACGTCGCGGTCGTGGGTAATTATCAGGCAGCCATGATCTGCACTATTAAGCCATTCTATAAAGCTTTTTTTGGCCAAGTAGTCCATGTGGTTTGTGGGCTCGTCAATTAATGCAAGATCAGGCTCGGAGAACTGAACTATTAATAGTTCTACAAAACGTTTTTGGCCACCGCTTAATCCTGCCATTGGCATATTGGCCTTGTTGCTATCGATTTGGTATTTTGCTAGCGCTTGCAGTAGGCGATCCTCTACATCGTAATAT
>JALYQY010000040.1 GCA_030855585.1 bacterium
CTACTGCTCTGAGTATGTTACTTGGACACTACGGTAACGATATTAGCGTTGATGTTATTTCCGCCAAAGTACCTCAAGTAAAAAATGAAAAGGGCGAGGATTTTGGCACTATTAACCAACAAATGGCGACTTGGTGTAAGTCACTTGGCTTCGATGTTTCGCTCTACACCGCAGATGTCCAAGTTATAGACCAGTCATGGTCTAAGCTCTCTCCAGCAGAAGTTATTGAACGATTGGAGGCTAGAAAGTCTGGGCTTAAAGTGCCTAGTCTTGGTGAGTTATGGAACACCGCTTATTGTCAGGCTTACGTAGAGTTTATTCAGTCAGGTGGTGAGCTGCATATCGTGAACGCTATCACTAGTAATCTACTTTATGAATTGCTTAAGACAGGACCCGTACTACCCTGTTTATCATTCGATACTCTGTACGGTAAAGGTAGAACAAGTAATATCGGCGAGAAAGAAACTAAGCCTGACGATGTTAATGGCAAAGCATGGAATCACAGTGTTGTTATCTATGGTAATGATGAAAAAGGTAATTTCTTAGTTGCTGATCCTTGGGAGAAGCCCGGTCATCACGTTATCGAGCCCGACGTAATGATTGCTGCCATAGGAACCGCACAGCTTGAGTGTGATAACCTAGTCTTCCAGCTTACTAAGTAGTAGGGGGTGTATGCTGCAAGGGGTACTGTACCTCTGATTGTGGTTTTTGCTGGTATTTATAGTCTAGATAGTCGTCCCAGAGTAAATCACGCCAGCGGCGTACTTCCTCAATAATGAGGGGTGAACTATTTTCGAGGTGCTCCACCAATGAAAGTGCCCGACTTAAGAGTCGGGCTTTTTCATTGGTAGTATTTAATGGTATAGTATATTTAATTAAGTTCAATCATAGAAAGAGATAAATATGAGCGAAACGCTGCAATTAACAGAAGAATTATTATCAACCCAAGATAATGTATTGGCTGAAGCATTCAGAATAATAGATGGAGCTTTAGGTATCATGATGAGTAGGGAACTTGTCTCTTCCGGAGAAGTTACCGACCTACTGCTAGATGTAAGAAATTCACTGACTACCCCAACTCCATAATTTTAGCTAATTTTGTACGGTTTATTACAGCTAATTATTTGAACCTGCCTTATTCTTAGTTATGTAAAGAGGTGTTGAAATGAACTTAGTAACTCACATAGCAAGAGAAGATTTGGAAGGTCCATTAATTGGCGAAGATTATTTTTCAACTACTCCTAATGCATCCAGCATTAAGCGGGATGATTTGAAAGATGATCTGGACCGTAGCCTAGTAGAACAAGCTCCTCAATACTCTGTAACTACTGACAATTCGAAAGATATTATTTCGAATTCTACAGACAGTAGTTCTGAATAATTATTATTAGACGATATTAATAAATTGTTGTATCAGCTAAATAAAGCTGATACAATTAGTTTAATAGTTTGAAATAAAAACCGTACATAAAAAACAGGATTGAGTAAGGGGTAAAGGCAAAAGTTTTGCTTGTAATCTTTATTAAAAAATCAAATAAAAATGAAAATAAATAAAACATACCGATTAAATCATCGTTATATTTCGCCTAGAGTACTTAGAAGCAGGCGCAGGAATTATTTATTTGCTTTGATTTGTCTATTCGCAGGATGTTATATGTTGGTGCTTAGCTTAGCTCCACGTTATCCGCAATTTGCCGGTGGCGCGACCCAGCTAATCGCTCCTACTGTTGAAGCTACGAGTGCTCCGTCTAAGGATGATGGAAACCGCTTGATAATAGAAAAGCTAGGTTTAAATTTGCAATTTGGCCCCAAAGAAGCCGATCTAAGTTCTGGCGCATGGAACCGATATGCTGATCGTTCTAATCCGGAAAAAGGCGGCAACATGGTGTTGGCTGGCCATCGATTTGAGCTTGGCTGGACGCCACAGCAAACTAAGGCCCGTTCGCCTTTTTATAGACTAGATACAATGCAAGCGGGCGACCAAATTAGCCTATTATTTAATGGCAAGACTTACCACTATCAAGTAACCAAGCTATATAATGTTGAGGCAAAAGATGTATGGGTTGAGGATGACTCGGATGAACATAAGCTAACTATTTATACTTGCGAACTTGGTGGGGCCGAAAAAGGCCGAGTAGTTATAGAAGCACTACCTATAGAAACTCAGCTATAACTGGGCTGCTAAAACTTTTTCGACATATGGTATTGGGCTTCTTTTTCGACGGACTCTTTCGATGACGCTTTCACCTAATAAAATGCTATCAGCTCCCTGCATATAGGCGCGTTTTGCAGCTACCCTAATATTAAGTCCTGACAGTGATAATTTCGATACAACGATATTAATACCACTAATATCTCCTTTTCTTTCTAAGAATACCTCTAAACCATTAAAGAGTATTTCGCAGGAATCAATACCAACCGATTGGGCACGGTTATGACTTAGCAATGCTTGCTCACCGATTTGTTCATGATCGGAATGATGAAAATCTTCAGGTCTTGCTGTGGCAATAAGCGACGGGTTTACTTTTAGATTTTTTGGCTTAGAGTTCCTACCCATAGTTACTGGCCCTGGCTTGGGAATAGTTCTTAGGTGTATGTTTTTGATCGTCCTGGTAAGACAAGCTAGTTCTTGGACGTCGGTTGTTTTAGGAGCCGTAACAGTTATAGCATGGGGCAAAGATCTAGGTTTATCATGCTCATCGGTGGGGTGAAAGGTTGCTAGTATATCCCCAGACATTTTTTTTGGTGCGTCACTGTAGCGCATGGCACCAATTACAAAGTATCCGTCATCTATTAGCTCATGCATAAAATCAGTGTGCACGTATGGAGCACGAACTTGGTAGGCGACATGATCTGGGCCAAGTGGCGTCAAACTATCAACAACTCTGCGAGCAATATTAATATTAGGAACGTCTAAAGCTACAATGATAGGCGGCACTACCTCGATACTCTTCATATAAATAATATTAGTAACTTTTAGACATTTAAACAAATAGATAATCAAATAACGTATAGTAA
This sequence comes from bacterium, assembly GCA_030855585.1. Classification (GTDB taxonomy): domain Bacteria; phylum Patescibacteriota; class Saccharimonadia; order Saccharimonadales; family JACDBH01; genus JALYQY01. The sequence goes on from JALYQY010000040.1 coordinate 3,019, forward strand.
AGATATGGAAGATACTGAAACTGGGGCTCCGTATAACTGTGCTGAAAAACTTGAATTTGATACATTTGATCAAGCTCAGGCTTCGGCGACTACAATTATGTTTCAGCGTGGAATTAAGCTCAAAGCCTACAGATGCAAGCATTGTAAGCTGTGGCATCTTACTAGCGATTACGACGATTAACGATGGGTTTTTCGATTACTTTTTCTATGGTGAAAAAGTCTATAAGAAATTATTAGAACAAGCAAAACAATTAACGTGAGGCCTACTGCGATGGCTGTCTGATTGGTACTGGGATCCTCTGGAACCACAGGTGGTCCTTTGTATTCTTTTACTATTTGGGCTAGGTTAGAGTATAAGATAATTTCTTCGATCAACGACTGTATCATAATAAGAGTACCGCTTATGTATATATTATGCGCCAGTGTTTATGCGGCGTCAACTTGATTGCTAAGCACTCTGTTAATTCAATTTGCCTGCAAACTTGATAAAGGGTAGAGTGCTATACATATGGGACTAAAAAAACTCAAATTGCCTATGCTGGCAATCCGAAAACAAAAGTCTGGCATCGATCAGCAGCTTCTGCAACGTGCATTGGATTATATTGATGATCATTGGGACAAATTAGAGCAGAAACATACCGAAGACGAGGGCACGCTTGTTGGGCTGCCGTACCCGTATATTGTTCCAGCCGCAGATCAAAAGTCGATGTTTGTTTTTAATGAGCAGTATTATTGGGATAGTTATTTTGTGGCACTAGGACTGCATGATAAAAAACATCAAATTTTAATAGAAGGTATGTTAGAAAATTTACTTTATCTTTATAGCCGGTTTGGTTTAGTGCCAAATGCTTCTAGGATGTACCACACTAGTCGTTCTCAGCCGCCGGTATTAACAAGCTTTATTTTTCATGTTTATGATACATATGGCAAAGATGAGCATTGGTTGAAGACCAAGATCGCCATAGCTATGCAGGAATATGAAACTGTCTGGATGAGTAATGCTCATCCAAAATGGCACAAAGTTCATCATGGCCTAAGTCGCTACTATGACATAAATATGTTGCACGACCTTGCCGAAGCCGAAAGCGGCTGGGATATGACGCCGCGGTTTGAGCGTAAATGTTTAGACTTTTTGCCGGTTGATTTAAACGCACTGCTATACAAATACGAAATGGATTTTGCACGGGCCGAAGAAATATTTGGTGATAAAAAATCTGCTACCGATTGGCGACATGCTGCCAACAAACGTAAAAAATCTATGGACGAACTAATGTGGGGCAAGATACGCGGATTTTATTTTGACTATAATTATCAGCGTCAGGTGCTGGGAGATATTTGGTCTTTGGCTGGTTATTTTCCGATGTGGGCCAATATGGTTGACAAGGAACAAGCCAAAAAACTTGTCGAAAATTTGAAACGATTTGAAAAAAAAGGTGGTCTATCAACAACCATGCGCCCGCTTATAGACACTGGCGCAATGTTTGGCTCTCTAAAGGTTCAATGGGCAAATCCAAACGGCTGGGCGCCATTACAGTACATTACTATTCAAGGCTTAAAAAATTACGGTTATCATGCTGAAGCTCGCCGGATTGCTATTGCATGGGTTCAAGCCAATTTATATTGGTTTGATAAACATGGTGTATTTTTAGAAAAATATAATGTCGTTAATCCTAAAAAACACCCAGTAGAGGGCTTGTATCCTTCTCAAACAGGCTTTGGATGGACAAATGGTATATTTATTCGTCTTGTCGAAGATTTTGATCTACTTGAAAATTAATTTACTAATTTATTGAAATAAAGTTTTTATAACTTCTTATCTAAGAAGTTATAAAATGTTACAATAACATAATGGCTAATTTCTATGTAACAACTTCAATTCCGTACGTAAATGGTGAACCTCATCTTGGGCATGCTATGGAATTTATTATTGCCGATGCTTTGGCTAGGTATTCTCGAGCTCAAGGCGCCGATACTTTGTACTCAACCGGCACTGACGAACATGGTACTAAACTTGCCGAAAAAGCGGCTGAACTAAAAATTACCCCCAAAGAATTAGCTACCCTAAATTCTGCTAAATTTCTAGAAATGTTACAGCTATTAAATGCTAGCAACGATAGATTTATTCGCACTACGGACAAGTCTCATGAATCACGGGCACAAATCATTTGGAAGAAATTAGAAAACGATATTTATAAAAGCAAATATCTAGGTTGGTACTGTACTGGTTGTGAAGAGTTTGTTACTGAAACAGTCGCCAAAGAAAACAACGGCGCTTGTCCTATCCATAATAAACCGTACGAGCGAATCGAAGAGGAAAACTATTTCTTTAAACTAAGTAAGTACACAGCTCAAATTAAACAGGCTATAGATGACGAAAGCTTCCGCATTATTCCAGATACAAAACGCAACGAAATATTATTTACTATCAACGAGGGCCTAGAAGACATCAGCATATCAAGGCCGAAAGATAAACTTAGCTGGGGCATTCCGGTACCGGGTGATGCGCATCAAGTTATGTATGTATGGTTCGAAGCGCTGATGAACTATATTACTGTACTCGGTTATCCTGACGAAGCAGATATGAAAACATTTTGGCCGGCTAATTATCAAGTAATCGGCAAAGATATTCTGCGTTTTCATGCCGCAATATGGCCAGGTATGTTGTTGGCGTTAGGCTTACCTCTGCCTAAAAATCTATATGTACATGGATTTGTGACGCTTAAGGGTCACAAAATGAGCAAAAGTACAGGTAATGTTGTTGATCCAAAGGACATTATCAATGAATACGGTGTCGATGCCTTCCGTTACTACTTTTTGGCCAAAGTACCCAGCTACAGCGACGGTGATTTTACATGGGAACATTTTGAGACTGTTTATAATAATGAACTAGGCAATGAACTCGGTAACGCTGTTCAGCGCACAATTGTCATGATAGATAAATTCCAGGGCGGGATGATAGGCGATATTCCACCCGCCGAGCACGATGCTGCTGCTTATCATGAAGCCATTAAGAATTGTAGGTTTGATAAAGCAGTTGACGTGGTTTGGGATCAAGTAAGAGGACTAAACCAATATATAGACGAGCAAAAACCTTGGGTCATTGCCAAAGAAGAAGACAAGGAACACTTGGGCGAAGTGTTATCTTACATGGTCAGTTGTTTGCTAGAAATTGCTGATTTATTAGCGCCAATAATGCCAAATACTTCTGAAGCAATCAACAATATTTTTGCCCAAGGCTTAGTCAATAAGCCAGACGCAGTATTATTTCCAAAAATCGAAAACTACGGCAGCTAAAAATTAGGGTCTTCCCCTTCGTCATCCGGAAATAGGTATGGGCATATGACCGATTCGTCGACGGCAATTCTACCTAGATGATTCGCTTGAGCCGTATGTCTGATGGTATCACCCACAGTATGTAGGGCCGCCCAGCCTATATCACGAAATTCAGTTACGAGACCATGGAGTGAACGGGGGCTTCGACGTTCCTCCATGAGATGTTGGTTAAAAGTTCCTGCCAATCCAGTTGGCAGTCCAGGGCGCACGCCCATAACATTATGTCCCATAGCGGGTTCCTTGTTTATTAACTATTGGTATACTCTTTAAACGTTGTAAAGTAAATGTGATATTTGTCACACAAGATTAAAAGCATATAATGGGTTTATATGGAGTTTGTCGATACGCATTGCCATATCCAGTTTGCGGATTACCCGCTGGATGTTGATACCGTAATTACAGACGCTAAAACTAACGGAGTTACTAAATTAATAGCTGTTGGCTGCCGTTTAACAGACAGCGTGGCGGCGATTGATTTGGCGGCTAGGAAAGATAATATTTGGGCCAGTATTGGTTTGCACCCCCATGAAGCCACTAGTTATGTCCACGACCATCACGCATTGCAGCAGTTTAGAGATTTAGCTGCCAAACCAAAAGTAGTTGCTATTGGAGAAGCCGGCTTGGATTATTATTACGAGCATTCATCCAAATCGGATCAGCAAAAATTGCTACGTTTTCAGCTAGATATTGCCTCAGAGCATAATTTGCCATTAATTTTTCATGTTCGTGAAGCTTTTGATGATTTTTGGAGTATATTCGATAAGTATAAAAATATCAGGGGTGTAGTGCATAGTTTTAGTTCTAATATCAAGCATATGGAGCAGATTTTAGCTCGTGATTTGTATATTGGACTTAACGGAATAATGACTTTTACTAAAAAAGCAGAACAGCTTGATGCAGCTAAAGCAGTGCCACTTGATAAATTATTATTAGAAACAGATGCACCTTACTTGACCCCAGAGCCATTTCGTGGTACAATTTGTGAACCAAAACACGTGAGGACAGTAGGGGAATATTTGGCTGATCTAAGAGGTGAAAACCTAGAAGATTTGGCTGCCACTACGTCTAAAAACGCAATAAGGCTGTTTAAACTATGAATAATTACGACCCAACCTATCAACCAGAAGTTTATCGGAAAGAACATTCCGCTCCTGTTTTGAGCCGCATCGGTACTATCGTAGACTCTATTCATACTTTAGATGCAGTTGTCAGTACTTGGGAAATGTCAGAAAATCAGGGGTTACCTGGTTATACAAGAGTAGATGTAGCAGGAGTATTTTTATCAAAAGTCGGCGTAGGCCCAGTTGCTTCAAAAGAGGCCGGTGTTTCTATGATTCCAGCAGTTGCACTAACTGATAGCGAAAAACAACATTTCCTATCTGTTGGTGGCCACTACACAATTGCCGAAATGGAAGCCCGCTTAGCAGCACGACAGGTTAGTGTCGCTGCGTATGGGGTGACCGAACAGCAAATCGCTAATGATGCAGATCACGGGATGAAAGACATCTATGCCGAACTTGATTCTATGGATAAACCCCAGGCCGTCAAGCGTGCAGCCAGAGAACAGATCCAATCAATCGGCACCGAAGAAACATTAGAAGACTATTTTGACAAACTGGATAAGCAACCCGCTGCAATTACTAGCCAGGAACTTAGCCATACCTTATCAGATAGGGCGATCCAGGCTGGTGCTGCGGATATAGCCTCTGGACTAGAAGATATGTTAGAACAAAATTCAATGGAGAAGTTGTAATGTTATTCAAAAAATATCTTACAACCACCCGTGTTCAGCGTAGCCAGGACCGCGAAGCCGATTTATACCGTAGTCTCATGCGCCGCGAAGCCAAAATTGGCGGCGAGATATTTGGACCAGTACCTTATGGCACTCGCCGAGAATTCTTTTGTTTAGATGAACACACCTGGGTTTGGCACGAAGAATGGCAAGATGCTGACGGCAAAACCAATATTTGTACTACTCGATACGACATTCGCCCAACAGGCGTATTAAAAGCTCAAGATGGGCAATCTTACCAACGAGTTAAGCTTGAAGAAGCCAAGCGCTTGCTTGAAGCAATTCGCTCGTACGAATATCGTATTCGCACTGAATTATATGCCGCTTACCTCTAAGCATTTAGTTCGCTAAACTATTAAGCATATGAATAAGCATTATTTTGATTACGCTGCCGCTACTCCTATGAGCCCGGCTGTGCTTAAATCGATGCAGACATATTATACCGATAAATTTTATAACCCATCGGCGTTGTATTTATCTGCTCAAGAAGTAAAAAGCCATATTTCAGAAGCTAGAGCCAGCTTAGCTAGAATTTTAGGAGCTAAATCATCGGAGATAGTATTTACGGCTGGCGGTACCGAATCAGACAATTTGGCAATCCGCGGCGTAATGGAGCAATTCCCAGATGCAAACTGTATTGTCAGCTCTATTGATCACGACGCCGTATTGGTAGCAGCCAAAAAATATGAGCATAAGATAGCGCCTGTTATGCCCGATGGGCGACTAGATTTAGCTGAACTTGTCAGATTAATAAACGACGCTACAGTGCTGATAAGTATAATTTATGCCAATAACGAAATCGGCACCATTCAGCCTATGCACGATATTGCCAAAGAACTGGATAAAATCCGCCAGCTAAGGCAAGAGTCTGGTAATGATTTGCCGCTTTATTTGCACACTGATGCATGTCAGGCAGCCAACACTCTGCCGCTGCTTGTAAATACGCTAGGAGTAGATCTGATGACTCTGAATGGCGGCAAAATATACGGACCAAAACAATCGGGCATACTTTATGTCAAAACAGGTACCAAATTAAAGGCCCAGATTGTTGGCGGCGGTCAGGAAAGAAGCTTGCGGTCAGGGACCGAAAACGTTCCGGCTATTATCGGCTTTGCAAGAGCGCTATACGAGACTGCAGAAATTAAAACCGACGAAAATCAACGTCTTAAATTGTTGCAGGCATATTTTATAGATTATTTAGGCCAAAAAGTGCCTTCAGCCTTAATAAATGGCTCGCTTAAACATCGCTTGTCAAATAATATTCACATAACATTGTCCGGGTTTGATAATGAAACTTTGATGATGCGGCTTGACGAAGCTGGTTTTATGGTGGCAACCGGTTCGGCTTGTAGCGCAAGTTCCGACGAGCCATCGCATGTGCTTAAAGCAATTGGTTTAAGCGATGAAAACGCCCGTAGCAGCCTGCGAATAAGTCTAGGACGCCAGTCATCCGAGGCTGAAATTAAGCAGTTATTAGACACTCTAGCTAGATTTGTTTAACACCTCAGTTGCAGGTTGCATAAAATAGCGTTAAAATAATGCTTAAGTATGTATTCCACAAAAATAAAAAGTATTCTGACTATTAAACGTACTGCGGCGCTACTGGCTTTGCTTTGTTTGATTGCTGTTAAGATGACAGGATTTACAAATGCTCAAAGCGTAACCCAAGGGTATGGCGCGGCCGAAACATTGCAGCGAGGCATGATTGTAGGCTTAATAGATGACGATGCCACCAAAGTAGAGTCTCTTAACGTTGATAATCTAGACAGGATTTTGGGTGTAGTTGTAGCTCCGAATGATTCGCCGATAACTTTGTCTGATAAAAACGAAAAAGTATTCGTAGCCACAGTTGGACGATATGAAATGCTGGTTAGTGACCAGGAAGGCACTGTTAACCCTGGTGAATACGTTACGGCATCTGCTTTAAACGGCATTGGCATGAAGGCAACTTTTGAACAGAGCGAAATTGTCGGCCGTGCACTTGAAAAATTTGATGGCACAGAAGGCGTGGTGGGCACCAGCAAAATCAAAGATACCAACGGTGGTGATCGAGTAGTAAGTATCGGTAGGATAGAGATTGATATTGGTG
>JALYQY010000041.1 GCA_030855585.1 bacterium
TAGATAATCTTCTACAAGGTAGATAAATATGGCAACAGCGACTCCAGGAGCTGGTCAAATTCGTATTCATGAAATTTCTGATGCTGTGCCACGCAACGTAGATTTTGCTCAACGTGAGACTTTCGCAACCATTGCGACTTCAGAATTTTGGGATCTTGATCCTGAATTATACGGAGAACATATTGTAACTCCACAGATGCGCCATGCGATCCATGCTGACAAATTTAGGCCTGTCCTCATGAGTGATGCAAGAGGGCCGCAGCAAAATGCTGTCGATGGTGTAGCACTCAATGATGACGAGTATGGGATGGTCCTACAGAGCCCGAACCCTAGATATTTCGCAAATAGAGTCGAAGCAAAATCACGTCGCCGAAACAGCCAAATGTCTCCGGACAGGAAGCAAGAACAAGCCAAGCAAGATGTGTGTGTAGCTCTAGAGACTAAGCGTGATCGCATGAGTGGATATATAGGAGCAACACTCAGTCCTCGAGAAGTTTTGCTCGAAAAGGTAGGCGAAGCAGCTAAGTATCCAGGTTTGACTCGCCGTTCAAATTTAACGAGCCGTATGGAAGTGGGAGAGGTGAAAGACATTATTTTCCCAGACCTGCTTAAGGTGATTGGTATACAAAAGGGTTGGACCAAAGAACAACACGCAAGCGCAGAAGCTAGCCTAACTTTTGCTCTTTTCTTTGATAGAACACGTAATAGGCACCTAGGTAATTGGCGTGACTGGATTGCGCTTGCTCGAGATCACAATGCAGCAAAGAGTGGAGTAATGGACATTCGGATTCAGGCTGTTGAAACTGCATTAAGTAGAATGTAAGTAAGAATGCTGCAAATGTCTAAACCAATTTTTATTCTAGCGCCGATGGACGATGTGACTGATACGGTTTTCCGCTCGGTTATTCATTCGTGCGCACCAGCGGATCTATACTTCACTGAGTTTGTAAATGTAGATGGGCTAATGTCACCAGGGCGGCCGAAACTTATGAAGAAGCTGCGCTTTGCAGCCAACGAAGGTCCTTTGATCGCGCAATTATGGGGGTTAAAACCGCAAAACTTCGAAGCTATTGCTCGACAAATCGCCGACGGCACAATTGCCCGCGAAATTGGGTTACCTGAGGGAATAAATTATGTCGGCGTGGACATTAATATGGGCTGTCCCGCAAAAAGCGAAGTCCAAAACGGCGCCTGTTCAGCGTTAATAAAAAACCGCCCGCTAGCTAAAGAAATTATTGAAGCTACTATTCGGGGTGCTGGCGACATGCCGGTTAGCGTCAAAACCAGATTAGGATTTTCGGAGATCGACCTGTCTTGGCATGAATTTTTGCTTGGTTTTGATTTGTCTATACTGACGATTCATTGGCGCACCCGCAAAGAAATGAGCAAAGTGCCAGCACATTGGGAGTATGCATCGGAGCTGGCTAAGCTACGTGACAAAATTTCGCCCAATACAAAAATTATCGGCAACGGCGATGTATTGTCGCGCGAACAAGGCCAATCATTAATCGAGCAACATGGCATAGACGGCGTCATGATCGGCCGCGGCATATTCCACGACCCTTATATTTTTGCACCAGATTCACCATGGGAAACAATAGACAAAGAAGAGCGAATTGCTCTATATCGTCGCCACGTGGAGCTATTTAGAGATACCTGGCAAGAAGGCGAACGCCCCATCCACACGCTCAACAAATTCTGCAAAATTTATATCAACGGTTTCGATGGAGCAAAGGAACTGCGAGAAGTTTGCATGCAAAGCAGCAGCATAGAAGAACTACTTGGTTATCTTTAAAAAAAGCCTATAATTGCTGTTAATGATTAAAGCTGAGCACTTGGGTAAAACATATCGTAAAAAAGTGGCGGTAGATGATGTCAGTTTTGAAGTAGCCACGGGCAAAGTGACTGGTTTTTTAGGTCCCAATGGGGCTGGCAAATCTACTACCATGCGCCTTATGCTTGGACTTGATAATGGTAAAGGCACTACGACATTTGATGGTAAAAAACTGCATGAATACAGCCAGCCGTCAAAAGTGGTCGGCATATTGTTGGAGGCCAAGGCCTTTCATCCCACCCGTAGCGCTCGTAATCACCTGAAGGTCCTAGCAGATGCTGGAGACATACCATTAGGTAGAGTCGATGAAGTCCTAGGTGAAGTAGGCCTCTCCGATGTTGCTAAGAAAAAACCGGGCAAATTTAGCCTAGGCATGAGCCAGCGGCTTGGAATTGCCGCCGCAATCTTGGGTAAGCCAAAGTACCTGTTGCTTGATGAACCTGCCAATGGCTTAGATCCCGAAGGCATACATTGGCTAAGGCAATTCCTAAAAGATTACGCAGACCAAGGCAATGCAGCATTTGTATCTTCACATTTACTTAGCGAGATGTCATTGATGGCCGATGATTTGGTAGTGATTGGCAAGGGCAAGTTAATTAGCAGCGGCTCGATAGATACCATATTAAAAGGCGCCAAGGGCAGTAGTGTATTTGTACGAAGTCCCAAGTTATCACAGCTAGAACGAGTGTTGAAACAACAAAAATTTAGTTTAGAAAAGAATGGTGAAGGTCTAAAAGTATACAATGTAAAAACAGACGAAATTGGTAGGTTGGCATACGACGCTGGCATACCAATTCAAGAGCTGGCTTCCCAGACTTTCTCACTTGAAGATGCATTTTTGGAGATGACTACAGATTCTCAGGAATATAAGGCTGGCGGAACGGAGCCAAAGAAATGATCCCGACATTAAAATCCGAATTCAGAAAATTGCTGACAGTACGTTCTACATATTTTGCAACTGCGATTATCGTCGCATTATTAACACTGTTTACTTATTTTGGAACCAGTCAAATTTACGTTTATGAAGATCAGGAAATGATTTCAGAGGATTCAGCCTTAGCACAAGAACCAACTGATCAGGAGAAAATAGTTAATGATATCGAAAAACCACAGGAATTTGCACCACCTAAGATTTCTAACATACTGCCGGACTATATCCTCTTGTCACATTTACAGAGCGCTATTGGGCTAATCGGCTTTATAACAGCAGTAGTCGCAATTTTATTTATGGCGCATGAATTCCGTTATAACATCATTAATCACACTCTTACGTCATCAAACAACCGATCGAAAGTACTGCTAGCAAAAATTATTGTGGTGCTGGCGTATACCACCTTAGCGACAATACTCGGAATAGCGACAGTAGTAGCTGTTACGTATATTGCTGTCGGAATCAAAGATCTGATAATGCCCAACCCCAATATCGACTGGCCGTATATTGTTTCTCGATTGCTTGCCTATAGTGTGGGTATGTCGTTGTTTGCCTTAGCGCTCATCACGCTTTTACGAAACCTAACTGCTGGTATCGTGGTTCTATTTGTTTTGCCGATTATCGAACAAATCATTGGCGGCATAATCCGTGGCAGCAATCCTACAATTCAAGTTATGAAGTATTTGCCCATTACATCTTTATCGTATGTAACCAACGTTTACTTTCCGGAGGGCGGCTTCGGTGACGGTCCAAAGCCACTAACTATCGCTCAAGCATTAACGACATTTTTGATCGGACTTGTAATTGTCTGGGCAATAAGCTGGTATTTATTCCTTCACCGCGACGCAAATTAATCTATGACCGATTATTCTCAAATCTCGATAATTTATAATCCCAATAGCACGGGCGACGGGCCGGGAATGGCGAGGGAACTCAAAAAAGAACTCGCTAGTTTCTACAAAACATTGCCTCTTAAATTGGTGCCGACAAAACACGCCGGACATGCCGAAACCTTGGCGCGAGAAATTGCCAGCACTCATAAAATCCCATTAATTATTTCTGCTAGCGGCGACGGCGGCTATAACGAAGTCGTAAATGGCGTCATGAAAGCCGGCAACGGCCAGGCTATTTGTGCAGTACTGCCAGCTGGCAACGCCAATGATCATAGCCGTACCATGCAAGATGAGCCACTATTAGACCTGATCAAAAAAGCCAAACCCAAAAAGATAGATTTATTAAAAATTACCATAAATAGTTCAACTGATAATAGCGAGCGTTTCGCTCATTCGTATATTGGCCTTGGGATTACGCCGGTAATTGCCGCAGAATTAAACAAACACGATCTTAACGCGTTCCGTGAAATGAAAATTGTCGTGCAGCGTTTCTACAAATATCGGCCGTTCAAAATTATGCGCGGTAAAAAAGAAATTAAATTAAACAGTCTGGTATTTGCCAACATCAATCAAATGGCAAAAGTCCTAACTCTGGCCAAAGAAAATAAACCCGACGATGGTAAGTTTGAGGTCGTCACATTTCCCGCCCAACATAAACGCAAATTAGTATTTAGTTTGCTCAAAGCCGCAGCAACAAAATTAGATACCACTCGCCATGAAACCAGTTATGATTTTGAAGTCATTAAAAAAATGCCGATACAATTAGACGGTGAAGTCATGGTGTTAAAAAAAGGCGACAAAGTTCTGATTGAATCCGCCCATAAAGTATTAAAAACTTTGGTTTAAAGAACCGTAATAACGCCCGTACAACCCGCTCGGTCGTGATCGTGATAACCCCATTCCCCAATTTTGTTGAACGTAAATGAGTAGCTACCGCCTGGAGCTACATCTCCATTAGAGTCAAATTCGCTATAAATTTTATGGGATGGATGTTCATCTGATGCCGGTTCCATATCTCGATTACTGTTATTCACAAACAGTACGGTGTCGCCCTTTTTGATAGATATATTGGCAGACGAGTAACAGCTGTTAGTGTAACTAATTGTATGAGGCTCAGGGCTAGTAGGGGCGGCTTGGCCACCCGTACTTTCGGAGCCTGTTGGCGCTTCATCCGAAACGCTTGGACTATTGTTTGTACTGCCAGTAGTATTATTAGTTTCTTGATCCGAACTGGTAGGAGTAGTGCTAGCTTTTTCTGTAGCTGTGCTTTCGTCGGCATTATCCGAACCATAACTTGAAGTAGTTTCAGTTGTTTCATTACTAGGTTTATTCGACCTTAAAGCGTAGCTTACAAGCCCTATTCCTATAATTAGCGGTGCTGCTGCTCCGCCGATAATAAGTAATAGTTGGTTACGACTAAAACGTTTTTTTCGTGGTGGTAATGGTGGCGTTGATTGGGGATAAACAGAAGGCGACGGAGAATTATATACGTTATTGGGTTTTATAAATCATAGTATAAGTAAAATAGTACTGCACGACAATGCACCACATTCTAAGGCTAATAGTTACCAAGTGTTATGTCTATAAAACCAAGCTTTGCAATGGTGGGGGTACTTGGACTTGCCCACATTCCGCAGGCCCGAAACTTCACGACGTGAAACAGGTTTCACTCGGAAGGTTTCCTTGCGAAATGCCACCGGCATTTCTCACCAATGACCAATTTGGTACATGATCGAAGCTAAATACTCCACCAAATAAAAAACGACCAGGAAGGCCGATTATTATTTGGTGGGGGTACTTGGACTTGAACCAAGGACCAAAGGATTATGAGTCCTCTGCTCTAACCAACTGAGCTATACCCCCTTCGTCGATGTGTAATGGTTGGGTTGCCTAGTTGTCGACAAAACAAGTTTGCTCGACAACATTGCCAACCCCACCAAGCCATCTCCTCTAAGTTTTCCAAACAGCAGGCAAGCTGCTTGGTTTGAAAAACTTCATAAGACAAACACGCATTCTCGCACGTTACAGAATCCGCTCTAAATTTTAACAGGACACTTTAGTGCTAACAGAGGAGATTATACCAGACAATCTAAAAGTTGTCCCAGTAAGTATTTCTATTTTGCTTATAGTTAGTTATAGTAAATAGCAATAATGAACGAAATAGTGGATCCTCATGAAGATGAGTTAAAAATCCTTCTGTCCAAGTATGGGAATGACGTCGAAGCAGCAACAGCGGCCTTAAGAAGTGCTGCAGACAAGCCACGTATAAAAAAATCCGTTGTCATCGATGGTCCGGTACTTATTAAAGCTACAAATTTATCCAAAGATTATAAAGTAGGTAAACAGCAGATAAGCGCCTTAAGAAATGTGAATCTCGAAATCCGACAAGGTGAATTTGTAGCGTTCACCGGTCCGTCAGGCAGCGGCAAAAGTACGCTGCTGCAGCTTATCGGAGGCTTAGATAAACCAAGCGAAGGTACGGTAATAGTTGATGGTCAAGATTTAAAAAAGCTAGGCGACAGTGCACTTTCGGTATTCCGAAACAAAACTATAGGTTTCGTATTTCAATTCTTTTATCTGCAGCCATTTTTAAAGCTGCAAACCAACCTGGAAGTTCCTGCCATGTTCGCTCGTACCAAACCAAGTGAACGCGAAGCGGTAGCCCAAAAACTAGCAGAAGCCGTTGGCCTAAGTGATAGATTGCATCACTTGCCAAAAGAATTATCGGGTGGCCAGATGCAGCGCGCCGCTATAGCTAGAGCTTTACTGAATAAACCAAAAGTAATCTTGGCAGATGAGCCTACAGGAAATCTAGACAGCACCAATGGTCAGGCCATCATTGATTTGTTCGAACAAGTCCGTAAAGATTTTGGTACGACTATAATAGTTGTAACCCATGATAAAAACATTGCCGACCGCGCCGATAGGGAAATAGCGCTCAAAGACGGAGTAATCGTATGATAAGGTTCAAAGACGCCACCAAATTAGCAGTTACCAAATTGCGTACTCGTAAAGTTCGGCTGTTCGTTACAATCTTGGTTTCCGGGTTGATGTTCAGCGCACTTGCAGGAGCATCTATGGTAGCCCGTGGTGTGATAGGAAGCATAGATGAATTTAACAAAGAAGGCTTTGGAGACCAATATCTTGTAGCGGGTAATGTTTTCTTTGGCGATATGATGGCACAGGACGAGGTAAAAGATCGTGCTCTTGAAATTCATAAAGCATTCGTAGATCGTAAAGAAGCAGAAGCTAAAAGATTAGGTATACCTTACGATCCAGCAATTGATCCTTCGCCACTCGTAAGTTCAAAGAATCCCGATGGCAGCGAGTGGACGGATTTAGATATTTTTAGTCCACACTATATCGCTGCAGCTGCAGAATATGACAAAGAACACCCCAAACCGGGCTTCGATGGCTTCGCTGAAAAGGCTAGTCAATACGGTGCGCAAGCTACCTATCGCAGTAAAAATAGGCCTCACACTGACATGGGCAAATCTCTTAAGGTCCTTGTGGATGGAAAAGAAAAACAAGCAGATTCAAAAGCACAGGACATGCCCGAGACCGGCGTAGATTCATTTTCTAGTCTTTGGGCCGGGATGAGCGACGAATTACTGGAACCGTTTCTTCTTGAGGGGGAGAATTTGGATGTTGATGAGATGGGAAGTATACCAATAATTATACCTAAAGATGCTGCTGAAAAGATCGTGCAGTTTCCTGCCGTGACCGCAAAAGCTACCGCCGATGAGCAATTGGAGCAACTAAAGACCCTGCGCGAAAAGTTAAAAAACAAGAAGTTTGAAGTTTGTTATCGAAATGTTACTTCTGCTCAACTGTATGACACTGCCGTAAACACCCAGCAGGAAATTGCACGCAACAAAGACAAGCCCGAATACCAGCAACCAAGCCTGGTGTATGGGGTTCCAGAAAAAGCCTGTGGTCCGGTTGTAGTGAGTAGTGATACCCGTTCGGTCGCAGAAAAAGACCTTGCCGCTAAGCAGGAAATTTTTGATAAAAAGTTCGGCAAACAATCGCCCGTACAAAGAACTCTGAGTTTCCGCATCGTAGGAATTGTTCCCAGTTATAATTATGGAACAGCCACAGCCTCAGCAGTAAGTCAGATAATTAGCAGCCTCCTGATGTCAAGCATAGGACCTGGTTGGTATACACCGCTTGATATTATAGAAAAAGACAAGGATTTGACGGACATATTCACCCCAAATGGTTTGACTATGAATATGGATACGTATTTCGCCGACTTTAAACGAGCAGAACCTGCCAAGAAATTTATGAGCGAGCAAGGCTGTGGAGATGCCTTTTTTGAAAGAACGGATGGTAGTAGAAATGTTACGTGCGGGGCTGATCATCCTTTTATGCTAAATTCGTTTGGTAGTAATAGCCTTGCATTAGAACAAGCAAAAGTAGGATTTGGCAAATTCTTCAAAGTTGCCGCCATTATTGTTGCAGTGATTGCATCAATCATAATGATGGGCACGGTCGGGCGGATGATTGCGGATAGTCGGCGCGAAACAGCTGTTTTCCGTGCTATTGGAGCCAAAAAAGCAGATATCGCCCAGATATACATTCTGTACACAATCATGCTGTCAGTTCTTATCTGTGTGTTCGCTATCATGCTAGGATTCTTGTTTGTATCGTGGATACATAGTCGTTACAGCCCAGAGGCAACCGTACAGGCTTTGGTTTCTTATAACGCCCAGGATCTTACAAGAACATTTAAATTATATGGCTTTTATCTCCCCGATCTTTTGTATCTGTTCGGACTCACATTGACTGGTGGATTATTAAGCTCGGCATTGCCGCTGCTGCGCAACATTAGGCGCAATCCGATCCGCGACATGCGCGACGACACTTAAAAAATTTACTAAATATCGTCAAGCCTGCGCTGGCGGCGGATACGGCGACGTTCTCGTTCGGATAATCCACCCCAAATGCCAAACTTTTCATTGTTTTGAACTGCAAACTCTAAGCAGTCCTCTCGTACTATACAGTTATCACAGACCGCTTTAGCCGCTAAAGCATTGGCTCCGCGCTCTGGGAAGAATATGTCAAGGTCTACACCCCTGCAGCTGGCTCTTTCTTGCCAGTTGTAACCAGATGACTCAGTATTTTCCAAAAGTACATTTACTGCAAAGCCACCTAAGCCAGCTACTCTATCTGCAGGATTAATTTTAGGCAAAGCATAAGTTTCAGACCCGTGCAAATAATCTCCCCGTGACCTAGCTAAGGGAATGTTCGATTCGTTCCTGCCGACGGGCAGCACAATGTGACTGGCATGCCTAATCGATGCCATAGCCACAAAGGGGTCGTAATCTATGTCATCTTCCATAAGAGCAAGCTCATCGTCATGAGGACCTTCTAAGCCCTCAAGTTGTGGAAACGACTCAATAGTAAAATCTATTGAACGCATTGATTTTCTCCTGATTTATGTAATACATTTATAGTAGGCCTATAATCTGTCTTAGCCAATTGTAGAATTTGCAATAGTTGGCATGCCGATAGCTAACTAGACATTAGCGCATTTGCTATAATGCTTACGTAAATGTTAGAAAAAATCAAAAAACTACAACAATTTCCGCGCTTTAAGCAGCTTAGTGATGTGCGTAATATTGGTTTGATGGTGTTTGTGCTGATGGCGCTGCTTGTGACTTGGAGTGGTATCAAGGTAGTTCAAACCAATTATGATTTGCAAAAACAGATTTCTAAAATGCAGCAGCAGAATCAAGTCAGACAATTAGAAAACTCCAATCTTGCACTCAAGAACCAGTATCTTCAAACCGATCAATATCTAGAATTGGCCGCCCGTCGCCAGTACAACAAAGCTCTGCCGGGCGAAAAGATGCTAATTGTACCCAAAAGCGTAGCCTTAAAACATACTGTCAACGTGCCCGAAGCAGCTGTAGGAGAAGATCTATCACCAGTAGAAGATAGCGGTCCGTGGTATGAACGCAATTTCAACGCCTGGCTGGAGTTCTTTGTTCGCCGCCAAAGTTAAGCTGCGGTAACAATCAAGCATCGTAGGTGTAAAAACATCGAATTGCAGTAGAATACAAGGTATGGTTAGGGATTTTGATTTTCTACCGGCCAAGCGTACGCCGCGGCCTGTGCCTGCACGCCCACAAATTCATTCACATGCCGGAATTATGAAAAGAACCCAACAAGCTACTCCAAGAGTGACCAAACCGACACAATCAATAGATGGTTTGCTTCCGCGCGCCAAAGTAGTATCAAGGCAGGAAACATTTTCTTCGCATTCAAGCCTTATCAATTATCATCCGATACGAGTGCCCGCCCGCTCAGCTGGCAACAAGAATACTGCTAGTTATTCACAATCAAGTCCTTCGCTAACAGATAGCAGTCACAAGTCTTTGCCTGCGCATCAGCAAGCTCCCACGCCAAAGGTTTCTATCTTTCAAAAGCTACTAGGCAGAAACAAAACTTAATGGCATGCCTGTTGTGCTATTGGCTGTTTTTATAGAGGTGGCATTTGTGTAATACAAAAACTTAGATAATACTGAAAAAGTATAAAGTTAATCGGGGGGTCTATGAAGTATTATTATCAAACAGGTCTAATTGTGCCTTTTGCACAGAAGTATTATAAGCAGCTTATTCTCGCAGTAGCTGCAATTTTTATGTCATCTTTTGCGATGATTACATCAGTTTCTAATGCAGCAACACCTACAGCAGTAGTTTCACCATCTAGTACTCAGGGCTTTGTCCTTGGTAGAGATTTAACAAATGCAACACCTTATAATTTTAATGAGGTTAAGGCAAGTATAGGAGAGGGTAGCTTGTATGTTCAGCCAATAGGGGCCAATCCACTTCATAAATTTATTGCAGAAAAAGCCATTGGTGTTGCAATAGAAGATTTTAATTCAGTTTCATATAATTTTCTTATCGCAGGTGATGGCACAGTAGATGACGCTGATCAATTCTATTTGAATGTGTACACAAATGCACCAGATCCTTCTTCATTCTATGACTGTAGATATGATTATGTTCCAACAACAGGTTCGACTACAAATTTTACTACCGCAACATTTAACGCAACAGAAACCCCGACACTAGTCGTAGATCGTTTTCCATCTGATAGCTATGTCTGTCCAGCTACATTAGCCGCAGGAGCAGGCACAGTTAAATTCATCTCACTAAATGTAGGCGATACTAGCGCAAATGATTCAGGACTAGCAGGATACTTTGATAAGGTAGTTTTGAATATAGGTGAAGATGTAACGACCTATGATTTTGAAGCCGATCAAGAAACTGTGACAGTTACAATCAATAAGAATGTAGATGGTGCACAAGCTACAGCTACAAGTGCTAATAATGCGTCTTTCCCAATGGTTTCTACTTGGGAAGCAGAAAATCTAAATGGTGGAGTTGAATCGTCTGGTGCTTATACGCTAAGCCCCACTGCTTACCAAGCTGTAACTTCAGAAATGACTGAAGGTGCAGATTACACCACTAACGAAGTCACTACGGGCAACACGGTAGTTGCGGCTTCATGTGCTGGAAGTGGTGCTCAGTTCGCACTTATTGGCTACACTACAGGTGATACTCTAGCAGAAGCACAAGCTGGTACACCTAGTGCAACTATTCCTGCCTTTACCGACTTACAAAATGACAAGTTTGTAGTGGTGTGGAACGAAACATGTGAATACGTTACAAATAAAGACGAATGTAAGAATGGTGTATGGGCTCTTGGCCTCGCTGACGGTCGTACATTCAAGAATCAAGGCGATTGTGTAAGCTTCTTCGCTACAAAGATGAAGAACCCCCCAGCAGGTACTACGACAACAACACGTCGTCGATAATATAAAAATTTAATAAACCAAAAGAGCCCCGGAAAAGGGGCTCTTTTTTGTTCTTGCGACCAAGAACCAAGTCGTTACTTTTCTGTATCGACAGAAAAGTAACCAAAAGAGCTCGGCCGCAAACTGCCCGTGACTCGGCTTGTTGTCAAAAGGCACAATACGCAAGGCGGACTCCCGTTGGTCGGGTCATGAAGTTTATTTATTAGAGTTCATGACCCAGCTCCTTGCTATCTATTGTACTTTTGATCAACATCCGAATCAGGTGCAGTTTGCATGGCCCATTAAGCCCAAGGATGCGGCCTGAAGAGCCGCAAAATTAACAATGTCGCCGTAGCACGGCGGCTTCTATGGAGCCCTAACCCCCTCTGAAAAACCGATGCCGTCCAGTCAGCTAACTGGCGAATCATTGGCTGAGGACCAGTCCAAATTCATTCTCTTGAAATAAAGAATTTGGACCGACCAAAGGGAGTTCCGCAAGCCACGCCAGTTAGCTGGTTCTGGCGGCTATCGCGTTTTTCAGCCGGGGCGGCATCTTTTTGCATACTTTTTCTAGCTGATGAGAAAAAGTATGAACTTGCTTCTTGGTTCCAAGAAGGCATTTGCTTCTTTGTTTAAAGAAGATATATAGATACAATACAAATTAACCACTATGCGTTTCAGATCCCTTTTGCAAAGTTCTCGTTTCGAAATAGTAGCATCCAAAAATGCGGTAGCTTTGATTTATTTCGCTTTGAGCTCGGCAATAATCACGTTTTGGGTAGTTATGTGCATGCAGTTTTTCACCGCGTATTACGAGCTTGGAGAATTTGATGCACCAGTATGGGCTTTTATACTGATAACATTAATTTTATTTTTCCCAATGCTGTTGGTGGGCTGCTTTATGTTATCGGCGCTTATCCAGCGTGAGAGACTTATACATTGGATCAAAACCAGAGTAATAGTGACAAACTATCAGGCATCACTGTCTCCTGCAGAAGCAGGTACTATATATGATTATGAATACAGCAATAATGAGGCTTGGGCGACGCTGCTAAACTTGCATTTCCGAAAAGAAATAATTCTATCGGCCGGACATGCGAGTATTTATGCCACAAGAAACCAGCCTATCAATCAGACGTATTACGAAAAGGCATTTTTGGATGCATTGTTTGGATTTAAGAACAGTGAAGCGACTATACAGCAAATCAATGATCAGCTGCTTATCGATGCAGGTCTCAGCGCGCATATCTTATTGGCTGGCCAGCTTGAAGCAGGCGGAGCTTTACAGGCCAGGGTAATTAACAGTAATGCAGTTCGGAAGCTAGCACGAAGCATCTATATTTTGGCAGGACTAGGAGGATTTTATTTAGTCTTAGGGTTTGTGTTTGGGGGTGAATCATTTTGGAATATCAACTATCCGCGGTACGAGGTGAGCACAATTCAGTCACTATTTATGTACGCACTGACAATTATCGGCGTGATTATAGCCGCAACTGGATTCTGGCCTCGTTTTGAACAGGATATCAAGAGTAAGCCAGCGACTCTTGCCCTAGAATCGGCCGGGTTCTATGAATACTTAAAACGAGTCTACTCCGTACGGTTTAATAGTGAAAATATTCATGCACAAGCGCCGAGTGAAGTCATGGCACTAGCGCCCTACATGATCGCCTACAAACTGGTTCCACTAGATATGAATTATATACAAACCGTTCTTACGACAGCTGAGAAATCAACATCCTGACCTTAGAAAGGATAACCATAAGCCTAATTAATAACCTAACTACAATTATGTAATCTATCTTACGGCTGTTAACAACAACAAAACGTAGAATATAGAGTATAAACTAAACATGAAAGGACAACATATGGGACGCAATACCATCGTGACCATCCTGGCAATCATCGGTTTGATAGCAGTTCTAATGTATATTCTTTAAGATTATAATTTTTAAAAGCCTTGGGGTAACTCAGGGCTTTTAAATTTATAGGGGTGACTTAAATTGTCAAAACTGGGGATAACATTTGATTTATATTTATAGGGATAACATACTATTATTTACATGAACGACAAGATGAGAAGCATATTAACTACTTTTACAAATAGGTTCAAAGACAAACTGGTTTTCTTTATACTTATTGTTTTCTTAAGTATTTTGGCAGTTGTTTCGTTGGCTTACGCATATAGGAACGTTCAGGTTGCTAAGTCGGCCAATAGTAAAGTATCGGAATTAGATAAGCCAGGATTGTCAGCTCAACAGAAACTTCAGACAGTAGATAGTAATGATGAAACTTCTAATGGCAACGTCGCCTCAGACTCAACAACATTGCCAGCACGCGCCAAAGCTTGTGATAATCAGCCAAAGAGTGATACGGGCTGTGTTAAAAGCACAGAAGCTCAGCCAGAGGTTAAACCGTCTGCCTGCCAAACCCCGCATGAAGCTAGTAAAAAGCCCACACAACAAGCTGAAAAAAATTGTGATTAATCAAGCACTACCTCTTATATTTACCAACACCTGATGCTACAATGTTTTTAATAGTGGACAGAGAAGTAACACAAACGCGCCACTGGGGAGAAGACTTTATTTCAGCTACTGCTTCGCAGGCTAAGCACAACAAAACGCTCAAGGAACTAGAGCGTTATAAATTATTGGTAGAAAGTGTAGAGGATTATGCGATTTTTATGCTCGATACGACAGGTCATGTAGTCAATTGGAACAAGGGTGCCCAGAAATTAAAGGGTTATGAGCCAAATGAAATCATTGGCAAGCACTTTTCGATACTTTATCCAGAAAAAGATAAGAAAAGCAAAAAACCTGAGCACGAACTAGAAATAAGCCTAAAAGAGGGTAGGGTAGAGGACGAGGGTTGGCGTATTCGCAAAGATGGTAGCCGGTTTTGGGCCGATGTGGTTATAACCGCCCTTTACGACGACCAAGCCAAACACCTGGGATTTGCAAAAGTAACCCGGGATTTAACGGAACGTAAAAAATACGAAGATACCCTAAACAACACCAACACGAAATTGGAATCGTCTTATCACGCGTTAGAGATATTAAGCGCGACTAAGGACGAATTTATATCATTGGCTTCGCACCAGCTGCGTACGCCGGCAACGGGCGTTAAGCAGTACCTAGGACTGCTTTTGGAAGGCTTTGCAGGTGAGCTTACCGAGCGGCAAATAGATTATTTGCAAAAAGCCTACACTAGCAACGACCGCCAACTTGAAATTGTTCATGATTTGCTGCGAGTAGCCCAACTTGATGCGGGTAAAGTAATCTTAAACAAATTCAAAATAAATCTAGGCAATCTTGTCGCCGATATAATCGATGAACAAATTGATTCTTTTAAGCTTAGAAAGCAGACTGTAGAGTTTCATAATCCGCAAAAACTGATTGAGGTATTTGTCGATCCTTCTAGGTTTAGAATGGTGCTTGATAATCTTATTGATAACGCAAGTAAATATACACCAGACAAAGGCAAAATTGAGGTAAGTATAAAAGAGGCCAAACTTTATGTAGAGGTAGCCGTATCGGATACCGGAGTTGGCATAGCACCAGAAGACAGGCCTAAGTTGTTCGAAAAATTCTCGCGTATCCAAAATGAACACACTATTAGTGTATATGGCAGTGGTTTAGGATTATATTGGGCAGCAAAAATTATTAAGCTTCACGATGGTGAAATTAACGTTAAGAGTACTGTTGGCAAAGGTTCAGTGTTTAGCGTCAGAATACCAAAGGCAGCCGCATGATTCTTAGGATTCTATTAGTAGAAGATGAAGGGGTTATAAGTGTGCCTATGCAAATTGTGTTGGAATCACAAAATTACAAAGTCGATGTAGCTTGCAACGGCAAAGAAGCCTTGGATTTTTGTGCCAAAAAAACTTATGATGTAATACTGCTGGATATAATGATGCCCGTCATGGACGGCGTAGAATTTTTGAGGAAAGCTAATTTGCGAGAACTAGCACCCAAAACCAAAATAATAGTACTGTCTAATCTTGCGATGGGCGGAGAAATAAATGAGGCAATGGAGCTAGGCGCAGATAAGAGCTTGCTAAAATCCAGTATTACGCCAGGCAGTCTATTGGCATTAATAAATCAACAAATTGCTCTATTTTAAATACACCTCATGATAGTCAAGAACAAGAATCAATACCAAAAAAGCCCATCGTTTAGTTTTATGCCAGACTTTATTGTAGAAAATGTAGCGGCAATAGATTTTGAACTACTCAAAACCTACGGCATAAAAAATTGCTTTGTAGATTTAGATGACACAGTTGTAGATAAGAATAAGTTTGATGTAAGCCAAAGTGTAATATGCGCAATAAAATCATCTGACATGAATGTTTATATTGCAACCAACCGACCTATTAGCAAAGATCTAAAAAATTTAGAAAAAGACTTACGAGCTCAAGGCGTAGTACACCCTATTGGATTCTATGGCAAGCCGTTTAAGAAATATTTTAATGGTGCATTAGATCAATTTGGACTCAAAGGACATGAAACTATTATGATTGGCGATAGGTACATTCAAGATATATTTGGTGCAAATCATTCAGGGCTGCACACAATGATAGTACACAAACTCGGTAAATCCAATGGAATAATTGACATGTTAATTTCAAAACTAGAAAAATTAGCTACAAAAAATTACAGTCGACGTTACTCTAGATAACTTTTTTATTAGAAACATATTGATAGGCTACTAGGCTCAATGGAATTGGCAGCCAGAATGTTGCAAGACGATATAATACAACTGCAGATAATGCTTCGGCTTTGCCCACTCCCAATCCAACCATTGTCGAAACCATGGCTATTTCTAAAGGTCCAAGTCCTCCCGGAGTAGGTATTGCGCTTTTTGCGATTATGGCAGCTGCGTATACTGTAATTGCGCCGAACAATCCTAAGTTGATATCAAATGCCTCAAAACTGGCGTATAGGCATATAATATAAGCCAAAGAAACTGCCAATGAAGAAGCACATGCCAGCATCACTTCATAAGGTGAGTTTGTAAATTCTCTTATACTTGTCAAAAAGCTAGATATTGAAGATAAAATCTTATTTCGTACTGATTTTATAAGCACCAATAATAAAGCCAGCGTAGTTAATACTATAGAAATAATTATCATGTGCTGCGCAGTAATGTTAAGTGACACTACTGAACCGATGCTCTCGCCTCTTATTAACAAAAATAAACTTAGCGGAACGATAAACATCAATACACTTATTACGCCGTTGGTAGCCAATAAAGCAGCTGCATCTGCAGTATCATGACCGGCACGTATTAGATAACGGGCATTTAAACCAGTGTTGCCGATTCCGCCTGGGATAAGTTTGCTAACAAAAGATGCGGCTAATTGAACTACTGTGGTTGTATAAAAATTTAGTGGAATACTCGATAAGCTCATTATGCTTGTAGCACTAAAAATGTAGGTCATCAAAGAAGCAAGACTTACCGGAATAAGCCAGTAAGCCTGCATAGTTCCCAATGACTCTAATGCGCCACGAAATATATTGAACTGCGGAATAATTACGTACATCAATACGCCAATAAGTAGAATATTAAGTAACTTACGCATATTAATGCGCGTTATATTGGCTTCGCTAATTTCTTCTTCAATGTTTAATTTAGTTTTTAGTCCATCCTTTAGTTCGTTTAGTAGATATTTATGATTGCGCAAACTCTTGGCAGTGGCACCGCTAAAAACTTCCTTTTTTAAATATGGAAGCGCCCTGCGAAGTTTTTCGTGATCTACAACTTTGATAGCACTTTCTATTGTGCGCTTGGTGCCTACTTGCAAACTTAGAGACATCAACAGTTCTGCGATGTCCATACTAATACGCTGTTTACGAGGTGACACTTCTGAAAAACCAAAATCTATCAACCAGGCTTTACCTGCTTTATCTAGCATAATATTAGCTGACCTTAAATCTCTATGGGCCATATTGGAGGAATGTAATTTTTCGACTTGTTTCCATATATCAATTAATGATTCGGTTTTGATTCGATTATGATCTTGCACAGATATTGCCTGAAGTTTTTCAAAAAACAATAACCAAGAACTGCGAATCTTAATAATGTCTTTGATTTGTGGAACGCGCACACCTGCTTGCTTGGCCCAAAGTGTTGCGAATGATTCCATCTCGATATTGCGCCGACTGCTTATGTAAGGTTCTTCAGCCTGTAAGTTTTTGAATCGAAAAAACCTGTAGGCTTTAAACAACCAATCAGCAGCATGTTCTTGTACTCCAAAAACTTTACCAAAGTACTCATTACCACTTAGATCTGTCATTAGAATTGGTCTTGAGCCACGGGCGTCAACATTGGCAAATTCAACATGTTTCATTGGCCAATTTTTTAGTCGTAGCGCTCGTTTGATTTGATTGATGGTAATATCGGCAGAAGAAACTCCAAATAATAAACTAACGAAAGCGGCTACCATAGCACCTAGTGCCCAGCCTCCTAAAATATCGAGTGGAAAATGAGCACCTAAATACATTCGGCTTATACCTACCAGCAACACTGACAGTATCAAGTATTTGCGGTATTTTTTATCAACTTGGTAATAAAGTATTCCCACACAAGCGGCCACAAATGTGGAGTGACCAGAAGGAAATCCCAGGCCACCAAAGGGCACATTGTTAAAAAGATTGATTGATTCAAAAAAGGCTTCGGGGCGTCCGCGGTTTATTATTGATTTAAATACTTTGGCTAAGTACCAGGCCACGATGCCAGTAGAACCTACAAGTATGGCTGCCCGGCGGTTGATCAAATAATAACCTAATGCTGCCCAGAGTAATATCGATCCGGCACCTCCAAGCTGAGTAATGGCGTGCATTACACCATCAAGCATAGACGGTAAATTATTGAAGAATTCGAATATAGGTCTTTCTACGCTATCAAATAACCCGGCGCTTAATGCCTGCAAACTTGTTATTACAAACAAAAATAATCCGAATATAAATACAAATACATATCGGCTGTCCCTTCTCTGTCGGAGAAAGTAATTTTTGATTATTTTTAGATCACGAATAATTGGTTTATTGATTTGCATTGACAAATGTTAATAATAAATTACAGCATTGTATATCACAATGCATTTACCTTGTAATAGTTTACAGCCTATAGTTAAACATTAAGTGTAAAAAATCATACATGAGTATTTTTAATAATAACTTAGCACTATAGTTAGACACTTAGATTAATTTAATTGGCTGTGAAACAGAGTATTCCACCCTGCAAATTATTAGATTGCTCTTATACTTAGAGTAAGCTTGTTGTAACTAATATATTATCAATCAATATTAGCGAACAGAACTCTGATTTGAAGGGTCGTAGACTACTACTAGGATTTCAAGCTCAGGGTTGTGATGATCATGTAGCCTGTAGGTGCCAACCTGGTTAAACTGTACGCGCCAGGCTTCATCAGCGCCAAAGTCACCAGACGAATAACTTCCGTTATGATCATGCGAAGCACCATGTTCATCGTGAGCATCTTGTTTGGATTCGTCCGTCCCTTCACCAAGAGCAAAGTTGTGCGTCTGCCCATCAGCGCTATTGAACTGCACATATTCTCCGATTTTTACTGCAATCTCATTTTGGCTAATACCTCCTGCTGTAAGCTCCACGCATGTTCCTATGCAAGATGATGCTTGAACTGGTTTATTATTCTGCGCTAATGCACGCATGCCCAAAAATCCTCCAATCATGGCCACTGCTGCAATAAGTATCATCAGAGTCAGGGTATTGTTTTTTAAGTTGTTTACTAAAGTTTTCATTCTGTGACTACCACAGTTGCTTTCATATATGGATGGGGTGAGCAGAAATAGCTAAAACTCCCCACAGTGTTAAAGGTAAAGCTATAAGACTCGCCCTTACCCAAAAGTTCGCTAGCTTTGAAATCGTTGCTAGGATTGTCTGGCATGATATCGTGACGCGCACTATCTTGATTAGTCCAGGTCAGGGTTGTGCCTTTTTTGATGGTTGTAGTTTCGGGATTAAATGCGAAGTCCTGAATAATAATTTCATTTTCTTCCGGCTGAATTTGAGCTTCTGCTTGATCTTCTGACGAATTATTTTCAGCAGGCATATTCTGAGTGTTCATTGAACTGTCGTTTCGACTTACCGTGAAAACGGTGATAATTGCCACGATTACTACTACGATAATAAGAGGAAAAATCTTTTTCATATATTTAGTTATAATTCTCCTAAAACTTATTTTAGAAGGGCAAAGGCTTTTTACGGCGTGCCCTTCTAATTAAGCTTAAGTTAGTTAGTTAGAATTTTTCTGGGTTTTGCTTAACGATTGCACCTGCAAGCGTGTCGGCAATCTTAGTAGTGACTTGCGTGCGTGTACGTTCTTGAGCTTCATATGACCCCGCGTAGTCACCAGCACCGTGCTTATCTACAGTTTCTTTAAGAAGCATAACATGCTCAGTGATAAGCTGTGCCACTGCATCTTTAGGAAGATTAGGATTTGCTTTGCTTAAGAAATCAGAAATCGCCTCTACGTATCCGTTCAAGTTCTGGACAGCTTTGTCCATCCCAGCTTTGTCACCGCCCTTTGCAGCTACTGTATAGTCAACAAAGAATCCAATGTGGCTAGCCCAAATTTTGTAGAACTGTTCTCGAGCTTCATCGCCGTAGACACTACCGACTGCGTCTGCCAAAGCGTTGGAGTTCTTATCTAGTGATGCTGCAGCAGCAGTAAATGATTTGTCACCGTCAAAGCCTGCTCGCGTTGCAGCAGACGCTAGGTCAACATGCTCAGCTTCTAAGTTATTTAATACAGTACGCAGACCAGCTGGCTTAGTATCAGTAGTTTTTGCTACCGAGCTCTGTGACGCATTCTTATCGTCTGAACTACTATTGCCCGTTGCATAGCCTAGGCCAGCTCCTAGTAATAGACCGACCACTAGTGTCGCTATTACAATTGGTAATTTGTTTTCTTTCATTTTCTCTCCTCTTAATATAAAATTATTAATGTTTACTTTACTAAGTAAACTAATAATGATAATATCTTTATGTAATAATGTTGTCAATGAAATATCATGCAAAATAATCATATTAGTAAAATCACTACATACCAGGCAGGCACAGTGCAGGCGTATGTTAACAGGTTGCTTCAAAAGCAATGCGACGAAATATTGGCGCCGTTTGGTATTAGTAAAATGCAGTGGATGATAATAGGTAATATATTAGATGCTGGCAAAAATGGCATCCGTGTTAGCGATTTGGTTGATATCCTAGGTACAACTATGCCTTATTTAACTACTAATATTAATTTATTACAGTCAAAAGGCTACTTACAAAGGTTAGAAAATCTAGAAGATAGCCGATCTAAACTTATTAGTATTAACCCAAGCTTTGTTAAGCAATGTCACAAAATGGAGACTGCCTTGCGTGAAGGATTACGCACAAGCATTTATGCAAAAATTGATCCCGAAGAGTTTCAGACATATATCAAAGTCATGTATCAGCTGAAATCAGTAGAATAAAAAATAGTTTTTTGGTAGGGTAATTTTAATTGTGCTTTAAAGTATAATATTCATATGAATAAGAACGTACTCTGGGTAATGGTAGTCATAGTACTGGCGATAGGTAGCGGGGTGGCTTATTTGCTAGGCAACTCTGGTAGCGACAATCCTATGCAAAATACTGTTTCGGATATCCAAGATCAAACAATGCCGGCTGGACAAGATAGTAATAGCAACCCTGGCGGCTCATACGTAGATTACACCCAGTCGATAGTTGCCAGTTCATCAGGTACCAAATTATTGTTTTTTCACGCACCGTGGTGTCCACAATGCCGAGCCCTAGAAACCGATATCCAACAAACCGGCGTACCGTCTGGGGTCACAATCATAAAGGTCGATTACGACAGCAATCAATCTTTGCGGCAAAAATACGGAGTAACCATTCAGACCTCATTTGTAAAAATAGATGATGAAGGCAATCTAATAAAAAAATATGTGGCGTATGATGAACCGACACTCGCCGCAGTAAAATCTAACTTGCTATAGAAAATCATGGCGCTACTTATACTATCATTTGTTGCTGGAGTCCTGACTGTGGCTGCACCGTGCGTGTTGCCGCTGCTGCCCGTGATAATCGGAGGTGCGCTGTTAGAGTCAGATAAAGATAAGGCCGATGATCGACAATGGCTACGCCCGTTAGTGATAGCAATTAGTCTAGCGGCCTCCGTCATTACGTTTACATTACTAATCAAAGCCACTACTGCATTACTTGGTGTGCCTCAAATTGTATGGCAAATTGTGTCCGGGACCATCGTGTTAC
>JALYQY010000003.1 GCA_030855585.1 bacterium
CGATGCCAACAACCGTGTTCAAAAAAGAATGGTTAAAAAAACCCGCAAGATTATCGAACGTTATAACGGCGATTTCAGAGTAGAAGAAGATATTGAACAAAAGGACAGGCTGTGGAAGATACGTCACTCAGCAGCAAGCGTTGTATCTTATCAAGAGGGCAATACAAAGGCATTGCCAATTATTGAGGATGGAATTGTACCGGTTGATAAATTAAATGAATATATTATCGGTATTTATGCAATATTTGAGCGGTTGCAGTTAAGCGTAGCAGTTTGGGGACATGCTGGCAGTGGTAATCTTCATATGCAACCTATGTTTGATATATCGCAACTTGGCGACAGGCAAAAGATATTTAGACTACTAGAGGACTACCATCAGCTAGTTGTCGGTCTGGGTGGATCAATCAGTGCTGAACATGGTGACGGCCGTATCAGAGGGCCATATTTACCTTTGCAGTTTGGTTCGGAATATTACGACGTCTTAACTCGAGTCAAATCGGCATTTGACCCACACGGTACGCTTAATCCTGGGGTAAAGATAGGTATTACTAGTGATGACATCAAGCCCCTACTAAGAAGTGAGTATTCAATATCTCACCTGTACGATCATTTGCCCAGAAGCTAATTATTTTTAAGTAGCGCCAACAATATACCGGTTACTGCTAGCAATACACTAATCAAACTAAGCATCAGCACTCGTTGTTGCAAGCGGTCATTTTCTTTGTCCAAAGTCTCAATTTTGCGTTCTAAATGGTGCAATGGGCTAAGAATTTGATAGTATTTTTTGTGTCGGTGCACTATTTTTCGTTTTGCCATAAGTATTATGTGAACTATAGCAATATGAAGTATATAAAACCAGTACAAAACTGCTTTAATTACTGGTTGCAATCTGTTATAATTGCCTTGCCTAAGCATCCCTGCGCGGGTGGCGGAATTGGTAGACGCGCTACTTTGAGGTGGTAGTGAGGCAACTCGTGGAGGTTCAAGTCCTCTCTCGCGCACCACAGTGCAGGTAACCAGTCAGTCAAACTTATTTGCTGTTTGGATAATTGAGAGGAGGAATCTATCTGAGGTTTCAAGCAGCGCCGGACAAACTTGTTTTGCGGGTGGTGCCGAAACCGCAGAATTACATTCCGACGAGGGTGATTAGCTCAGTTGGCTAGAGCATCTCGTTTACACCGAGAGGGTCGGGGGTTCGAGTCCCTCATCACCCACCAACTAAAACACCGGCTTTTGGCCGGTTTTTTAGTTGGTGACAAGTGCGATAACACCTGACTTAACGTCTGGGGTGAAAAGCGTCTGCGGAATTTCAAAAGGGCAATTAACTCTTGAAAACTACTTTTTATAAGTATAGTTGCTTGCACGCCGAACGCGGGTAGTAGCCACTCATTACCCACTAAACATATTCGTACCAATTATTGTTTAAGGCTGATACAGTTAAATGATAAACTAAGGCTAATTAACCAAAGGAGACCCTATGGAAGTTACTGTAATAGTACTAATTATTCTATTTATTCTTTTTGTCCTGATCCCAGGCATAAGAATAATCAATCAATACGAGCGAGGTATAGTTCTAACATTAGGCAAGTACACAAGTACTCGCTCCCCAGGACTTAATATTATTATTCCATTTGTCCAGACCATGCGAAAGGTGGATGTACGCTCCACGCCTATCGATGTACCCAAACAAGAGGTCATCACAAAAGATAATGTCACTATAGGTGTCGATGCCGTGGTGTATTTTCGGGTGATAGTTGCCGAGAAGGCAGTGCTCGAAACAAGTAACTATGTATATGCGACTAGTCAGTTTGCTCAGGCAGCACTGCGTGACGTTGTGGGCAATGTAGAAATGGACGAATTATTAAGCAAGCGTGAATCTATTAGTCAGCAGATTAAGCAAATTGTAGATGCCGAAACTGACAAATGGGGTATTGATGTTGAGAACGTCAAAATCCAAAATATCGAATTGCCTCAAGATATGAAGCGGGCCATGGCCAAACAAGCCGAAGCTGAGCGAGAACGCCGAGCAGTGATTATTACCGCTGAGGGTGAAAAAGCCGCCGCTCAATCTGTAGCTGATGCAGCCGCAATGCTATCAAAAATACACGGTGGAATTGCCATACGTACACTTCAGACGCTTGAGAAAATATCTATGGAGCCAAGCCAAAAAACCGTTATTGTGCTTCCATCGGATATCGTTGACACAGTAAAAGGCATCATGAGATAACTGTAAGTTAGATTACAGCCTGAAATACGTGTTGTTGATAGCCTAAAAGGGTAAATAGGAACTATTTTCATGTCCAATGTTCATATTCAAACCGCTGCATCTAACCTTAGAAGAGCCTCTGATGATTTTAAAGTCAGTATGGACAAAGTAAAATCAGACGCCAATGATCAAAAGCGCGAAATGGAAAAGCAAATTGATAAGCTCAAACAACAACAAAATGTGCTGCAGGTAAAAGCTCGTTCCAGTGGCGATGAACCAGGCAAGGCGGAGGCACTCCTACTAAGTGCAGGTCTAAACAATGAAATCAGTCAGCTGGAAAAATCCGTGTATGATTCACAGGATCAAGCTCGCAAACAGGTAGACCAGATTAATAGTCAGATTAATGATTTAAATAATCTTGCAGGTAAATTAGAAAATTCTGCCTAAAATTTTAGCTTAGAAAACTTGCCTTACAAGCCGGTACTTTCTGTGGCATCTGTCGCGTCAACGTGCGCCATTGCTATACTGACGTCTGCGGTTTAGACCGATAGCCACAACTGAACTAAGCAGAAGCACCACAGCAAATACTGTTGCAGCATTGGCGTTGTTGCCGGTATCGGCTAAGTCTGGAGAGGTAGATACACTTGCAGCCGTCATTGTCACGTCGTTGCCATCGCCACCCGTGTAGCTTATAGTGAACACTATGCTGCCGCTCGTAATGCTGCCGCCTTCGGCTAGGCCTGCAAAAGTCCCGGTCACTACGTCGCTGCCGTCATTACTGAGTATAGTAAAGACGGTGCCAATATCAGGCTTAAAATCTCCGAGTAGGTTGAGGTTGAGCGTGCCAGAAATGGTAGTGGTGCCTGTGACCTGGAGCTGGTCGTAGCCGGTGCAAGCTACGGTGCTGGCGATTTCCACCAAGTAAGTACCGGACAGGCTGGCGTTACCGCTGGCCAAGCAACCGGGGCTGTGGCCGGGATTAACGGTGCCACCAGCTTCAACGGTTATGGTACAAGCTGTGCCGGTACCCTTGAGTGTAGCCCCAGCTTGGACGGTGATGTCGCAAAGCGAACCGTCAATGATTAAGGTTTCATTACTTTCCACCGTATAGTCGGTGGCGGAATAGTTCTTATCTGCTGAGATGACGGAAGTAATTGAACTGTCGGTATTGGTGATTTGGCTGTAAGGCAAGGCTTGCCAGGCTTGCGACGTATTTATATTGTCATAGCCGCCGCCATTGGTAAGTTGTTGGCGATTGGTACCGTCGATGTTCATAGAGTAAACCTCAGATGAAGCAAAGTTTTCATCCGGATAGACACTCACTAGGAACTTTCTGCCGTCAGGCGAGTAGTAAGTTGGATCTTCTATGACGGAGGTGTTGGTCACCCGTGTCTGTGCGCTACCGTCGGTGTTCATGGTGTAGGCTTCCGAGTTATACGGACTGTTGGGTCCATCACGATCTGTAGTGAATGAAATCTTCGTACCGTCCGGTGACCAAGACCCAGTGAGGTCACCCTCCGGGTTATTGGAAATGTTTATT
>JALYQY010000011.1 GCA_030855585.1 bacterium
TAGAATGCCCCCTGCTACCAAGCTCATTCTTAATATTTTTGGAAATTTTTTCATCGAGTGCGTTCAAGGCTTCAGGATCAAGTAAAGTTGGCCAATCGCTATTTAATTGTTGGCGACGCAACTCTTCCTGAGCTTCATTCTGCCCTATTACGCCTGTTAAAGGTTGAGTGTCTGACCTAGCAGCACTGTTTATAGCTGTTCGATCATTCGTGCGTCTTGGCTTAGGTTCAGGCTTGGGAAATAAAGCGTCAAATTCTTTTGAGTCCATTGACATAACTCGGTTAACGAATTTGGCAATTTCGGCATCTCTTAGGCCCATAACTTCTATACCAAAGTCACCGTAATTACGGCCGGCGGTTAGATTCTTAAGGATTATTGCCCGTGCTGTAGTAGCGTCATAAGGCTCGCCATTAGCCCTGGATTGCTTAAGGCCGATACTCATCGCGGCTTCCAGTTTATTCCTTATGTCGCGAACAACTTCTGTAGCTTTATCGCCTTTAAAACCGGACGGAATATCGTCAGTAGATAATTCGTTAGGTGAGTTGGCCGGTTGCTGATAGGTTTCTAGCAAATTATGCGCGGCTTCAGTCCTGTCACGAAGGCTTTTTGGTAGAACGGTAGGTTCTCCCTGTACATATAATACTTGGTCGCCTTCTTGAGGATTAGCGTTACGGATTCTGATACTGTCAGCAGATTTGGAAGTAATACGAGTTGGATATGCCCGACCTGTGTGGCTAATAGCTTTTGCACGGTCAGCATTTACTATCTCATGGCGTGTTTTACTGTGGCTACTAATCTGCTTAGTCAATTCAGGCTGTTTTAGACCACCTCGTGCTATTAAGGCACGAATAATACGACGTCGATTTCTATTACTTTGTCTAATTTCTTCACGAGCAATCTTCTTGGCGTTTGCTTTTGCACCGTTGGAATAAACACCATTTACCGACCCATCTTCTGGATTGATGGTACCCGCAATTTTTTTATTATGACTTCTGGCAGACTTGCCTATTTCATGGACGGTTTTCCATCTTTTTATAACACCAATTCGCTTGGCTTTATCGTGCTTAGGTTCGGTTCGGGTCACTGACTCGGTAGATTCAGTTGGGGTAGCTGTAGGATCACTATCATGCGCAACAAAAGTTAGTGCAACAGGCTCTCCATCGGCGGGCTCATGATGAATGTAGCTAACAGGGGCGGTATCGTCTGTTCGATGAAAGACTGGGCTTGGGGTTTGCTCTGGTGTTTGCGAAGGTAGATTAGTTACTGCAGGCATAGTTAAATACTAGCATAAAATGTGCTAAAAGTCAATAGAATTGTGAGGTATAGATACTGTTAAGGAGTTGGTGGATTTTGTATATTATTTTGGGTTGATGAACTTCCCATGCGCTCGTCATAGACTCGAGCGTAGCCTCGTATCGCTCCACCTGTTAAAGCTTCACCCTCTAAGTCTTTTGCATAATCTCCCTTTGCATTAGGAATGCTAGCAACTTGGGCAAGCTGGTCCTCGACCGACATACCCAAAGCACCAGTGGTGTCGACACCGGCTCGCAGAAGTGTTTGATTTATCACTCGCTGATTAGCCCCATTGGCGTAAGGCAAGCTATTTTGCATTTCCATTAAGGCAACTGCGGCTTCACGTTTCTGTACCCGGTTTCCATCTTTTAACATCCCCAGATGGTAGTCGGCAAAAGCCCGGGTCTGTGTTTCTTTGCCACCAACTAATTGGCTAAGCGGTAAACTGCCCCAAGCCTCGCGGGTAGCGCCGCTATAATCTCCCGCAGTGACAGGGCTAGCGCCGGTAACAGACTTTTGAACCAACCTGTTAAGATTGCCAAAACCTGGGGCAAGGTCACCACGACCGGTACGCTTGGTTTCGGAATTTGCGAATCCGGCCAGTGAGGTTGCAGTTCCTGTATTGCCTCCACTTGCGCGGGCCAAAGTCTCGGTCATTTGCTGGAGGCCAGAAACTTTAGTGCCATTTTTATCATTGTAACCATTATATCCTGTGCCAGTTGAGACGAGTTGTTGGGCAGAGGCAACTGCTTGCGCACGACCAAAGCCAATAGAAGACTGGACAGCTGCTACAGCCTTTTTAGCACCATCTTCCGATACGCCTTGGCTCATAAGACCATCCATAGCTTGAGAAGCACTGCCGTAAGTTGCCGCCATTAGTGCATCGTCATTTTGATTAACAGCATTCCAGTTGGGGCCTTTCATGACTTGGTCAACTGCTGCCTGGCGGTTAATTTGATCGAGGCTTTGCTTGCCGCGTTCGCCGTAGCCAAATCGGCCTTTTGAGCCTACGCCGACACGAGTACCAAGATTACGGGCAAATGCATTCTTCTGTCCAAGGCCCTGGCCAGTACCGGATTTGAAGCCCTGCCAACCCTCGGCACGTTTTTCGGTGCGGCCTTTTTTGAGCCTGTCCAGCACGCCCCTTTCGCGGTCGTTGGCCATACCGGATAGTGCTCCAAAAACTCCACCCGCCCACTTGAATGCGAATGGAATAAAGAAATACGGTGCAATATAGGCAAGTATAATAATAATGGCGCTAACGATGCGATTGTCTTCGTCACCCCTAGCTATGCCGGTAATAAGGGCAAAGACTTGGCCTACCCCAAGCAACAGCATGATCAGGGGGAAAAGCATTAATAATTTAGAGAAAGAGTTCCACCATAGCTTCCATAGTTTGTCATTGCTTGGGAATATCCAAGCCAGTATAGCCAAGGGCGCCATAAGTATGAAAGCTATGATAAGCATCTGTCGCACCATCAAGAGCAAAAACACAATTCCTAATACAACTGCCGCTGAAAGCAAGGTGGTACCAATTATACCTACAGATACGGCGCCAGTTATAAACCCGGCTGCAATTCCGCCTGCGCCCAACAGTCCTAAGCTCGCACCACTAGTAAATGATTCTGCAACATCCCCATCATCTTGGCTCTCTACGGGCCTAACGATGTTGGCAGCAGTTAGGGCCGCCTTAAGACTGCTTTGCGGACCTGTTACCTGTACGTCGTCGTAAGTGGTTTGCACTACGTTTTGGAACGGAGCTGTTACTAGCCCCTTTGCGCCTGTGCCAACAACATTAAAGAAATTTATTAGGAACAAACATATATACCAAGACAAGGTTATGAAAATAACAGCTATAACTAAACGCGGCAAAGCCCGTTTGACGGTATAAGCACTAAATACCTCAAAGCCCAAGGCAGTGCCCATGACCATCACAAGCATAATAGGAATCAAAATTATATAGGCTATGTTTCTGAACTGTGACCATGCACCCTTTAGGGCTACACCACCCTCGCCCGTAAAATAGCTCTCTTTTATAATTAACATTGATTGTATCTGGCCGTCCAGCCAGCCAGTAATACTATCAAGTAAACCGCCGATCGGGCACATTATCCAGCCTAGGACACCACTGTTAGATTCGCAGGAATTATCTGTTTCTGCAGTGCCGCCGGTTGTCGGAAGGTCGATCGCATCACTCGGAGTGCCGGTGCCTGCGGCAAGTTCTTTATTATCAGGCTGGCCTAGCGTAAACTGTACTTCCCGTTCTACCCCACAATCATCCTGGCGATCATAATATGTCGCATTGTAATCGCGATTATTGGAATCATTCCAAACCATGACGTTATCAGGGCAGCCGGTATTCTCTTCATCCTGAAACTCATAGTTGTCAAAGGCTGGTGCGGTTTCAGTAGTATCACGAAGATATACGTTCCCCGAAAGTGTGCCCTGAATTTGACCTGCATCTACCCAGTCAAATAGTGCAGTAGCTCTGTCGGTATTAGAAAGATTGATTGTATCGTCTATCTCCGTTTCACAGCCAGGTCCCTCGAGCTGGATACGAGCTTGCGCCAGTGACGAAGTGCTTGTATCGAAGACTGTCTCACCATCGAAGTCGTCGATAGTCCCTTTGCAATTGTCATTTATCTGGGCTATTAGGCGTAGTGGGTTGCTAAAAGCTTTCGAATCTTTGTATGTGACACCGTTGTAGGTAATCGTCACTGGATCCTTCCACTCACCATTTACTGCTGCAAACGTTTTGCTTGGCAGTGCAAGTATACCTAATGCGAGTAGAATTCCTGACATGAGCACTGCTTGCCCAGATAATTTAAAACGGTTCATTTAATCTTAAATATACCACATTTGTCCATGCGTAAATAACGCTGCACTATTAAATAATCAATAACTACTTTGACTGATATTTAATCTGTAGGGTAAAATAAGCTACAAGATGTTCTCGCACATGAAAACGCGTATCTTTGGCCCGATAGCCTTATTGGCAATAATGACGGGTCTTTTTGGGCTGATTTTGGTTGCGCAGCCCGAGAGTGTTGACGCCGCTATATGTTATACAGAAACAAGTAATTCACAGTTACAACCCACTACCCATACTTGCCCTGCCCCAAGTTCCAGCGTAACTTACCCAAGTGGTGTTTCTAATCCCACTAGTTTGCCGGATACTAGGTGTTTTGTTTCTAGTAGCGCATCAGGCCCCAGCGGCACGCGAATCTACAGAGAAGAGTCTTGCTCTACCCTAGAGAATCTTAGGAACGAACGCACGCGTCAACTATGTGAAGCAGAGGGCGGTGAAATTGTAAGTAATGGTCTGACCGGCACGGTTTGCCAGTGCCCGGGCGGTGAATCCTGGAATGGGTCTTCTTGTATACGCCAAGGATCAACAACAGACTTTACTCAGCCTGGTATCGAGAGCGACTGTAGTGATCCTGGTGGCTTAAACAGCGGTAACTGCGGCATTATTAGATACTTAGTATTATTTATAAATGTATTGTCTGCCCTAGTAGGATTAGTCGTAATTGCCTCTATTATTATAGGTGGAATACAGTACACGGCTTCCGGCAGCGATCCCCAAAAAGTAGCCGCAGCCAAAGACCGCATAAGAAATGCTATTATCGCCCTGATATTCTTTATATTTACCTACTCGTTCCTAAATTATTTGGTGCCAGGAGGGGTGTTGTTATGAAAAGTATAAAGTTTGTATTTGTTTCCCTACTACTTTTGAGCATTGTTAGCTTGTCGTCGCCAGTTAAAGTATCGGCCGCAGTAGAGGCGCAGTGCGATGGTTCTGGTTCTTTGCTTGGGCTACCGACGTGGTACAAGTATCTGGATATCGGCGGGCCAAATTGCGATATCATCGGGCCGCCTGCAGCTGATAGCACGTCAGATAATATAAAAATTGACTGGGAGCAAGCCTCTGGGCGAATCGGTTTAGCAGTTGTAGAGATTCTAATGAGATTAGTTGCAATTATTGCTGTTGGGTATGTTATTTATGGTGGATTTAAATTTATTACTTCGCAGGGTGAGCCAGATAGCGCAAAGGCCGCTAGGCAGACTATAATTAACGGAATGATAGGTCTGGTAATTAGTTTGCTAGCTACTGGTATTGTAAGATTTATAGCAAATAGTATTACCTAAAACATTATGAAATATCTAACCACACTATCCGCCATAATCGATCAATCCGAAGTGAAAATACCAAAGGGCTCACCTACTAGTACCAGTATTCAGGATGGTTTACAGATAGTATTTGGGATTGCTTCGGCAGTGGCCTTATTGATCATAGCCATAAGTGCACTTAGGATCGTGTTATCTCGTGGCAACTCTCAGGACGTTGCAAAATCCAGGGATGCCATAATCTATGCTTCAGTTGGTTTGGTCATAACTTTGTCGGCATTTGCAATCGTAACTTTTGTGGTAAACAGAGTATGATTAAGCGAATTGCCGCATTTATTCTAGTTTTATTGGTAGTGAACCTAATCCCCTATCGGCTTGTTTGGTGCATACGATCCATTAGGCGAAGTTTGCGACAGTGGCACAAATTCGTCTGAGGTTTGTCAGACTGACGCAAGCAATCCGATCTCTGGCGAAGGCGGAATATTATTGAGTGTGGTAAATATCTTGTCATGGGTAGTAGGTGTAGCGTCGGTAATTATGATATTGGTAGGAGGGCTGAAGTTTGTAACCTCTAACGGAGATCCAAATTCTACGGCCAGCGCGCGCAATACCGTACTGTATGCATTGATAGGCGTTGCAGTGTTTATCTCATCCAGGCTGATAGTAATGTTTGTCTTAAATAACGTCTAAATATAATGTGGAGAATAAAATCATGAAACAAAGGATGCTAACAAAAATTTTTGCCATAAGCCTGGTGTTAGGGCTAGGAATGTTGGTATTACCAAGCCCATCGCTTGTTTACGGAATTGACGAACCGGCCAGAAATGCAGCCTGCGAAGGTATCGGTGCTATTGGTGGGGACTGTCAACAAGGTGATAGCGGCATTAGGGGGCTTGTCGGATCGGTAATAAACATACTTTCTTGGATCGTAGGTATTGCGGCCGTAATAATGGTAATAGTTGGCGGTCTAAAATATGTACTATCAAGTGGTGACGCCAATGGTATCACTTCTGCCAAAAACACCATACTCTATGCAGTTATAGGATTGGTAGTAGCTAGTTTGGCTCAGGTGTTGGTGCGTTACGTGATTGTTGGTAGTGTTAAATCCTGATCCTTCTCGTGAGTGCGCTAGGTAACATGCCAAACTGAAATTAAGATGATTATTGAACCGTTTATGCTTGTGTTTTAGTGCTGACACATGGTATAAATGGTATTAAAGTTTAAACTTAAACAAGGATATAAAACAGTGTTAAATAAAATCAAGCAATTCATTACTGTCGCAGCGTTCGGCCTATTAGTAGCAGCTCCCCTGGCTTTGCCTGCCAATGCGGTTTTTGCAGCCGATTCTGACATAAGAGGTAATCTTTGTGGAGGTGTAGAGCTGGACCCAGGTGTTTCAGATTGTAATACAGCAACGAGCGAAGGAACCACTGGTATACAGAGTATAGTCTCGGATATCGTAAACATACTCTCCTGGGTAGTAGGTGTTGTGGCGGTAATTATGATTATCATAGGCGGATTTAAATACATTACTTCTGGTGGTAATGATTCCAACGTGGCGAGTGCTAAGAACACGATTCTTTACGCGATTATTGGACTTGTTATCGTTGCCCTTGCCCAGTTTATTGTACGATTCGTTATCGGTAGAGTAGTTTCAGAAAAATAAATATAGAAACCAATATCTTCATGACACAGACCATTAAGCAAATCACGGGTATGACACTAGTAATCTTAGCTGTTGCCGTG
Organism: bacterium; assembly: GCA_030855585.1. Classification (GTDB taxonomy): domain Bacteria; phylum Patescibacteriota; class Saccharimonadia; order Saccharimonadales; family JACDBH01; genus JALYQY01. Next base: position 7,168 of record JALYQY010000011.1, read on the forward strand.
GCACTTGCTTTAGCAGTAGGAGTATTGCCAGTATCTGCGCAGGATATAGAGAATAATCTTTGTGCTGGTGCTAATCTGGATGTAAATTCCAACTGTAATACCGGTATTACAGATCAGGCTGCAAGCGCAAAAATCAACAATCTTATCGGCAGCATCATCAACATATTTACCCTTGTGGTAGGTGTTGTATCGGTACTAATGATAATCATTGGTGGATTCAAGTACATTACTTCTGGCGGTGATAGCTCCAATGTTAGCGGCGCTAAGAACACAATTCTGTACGCGATTATTGGACTTGTTATCGTTGCCCTTGCCCAGACTATTGTTCGGTTTGTTCTAGGCCGAGTCCTAGCCGCCTAAAACAATTAAACTAGTTTGAAATAAAAACATCCCCAACCTAAGCGGGGATGTTTTTTATAAATATAGTTTTTTTACAAAACTTCTATTTTCTTTACGGTATCTTGTTTTACTTTTGCAAAGCTGATCGTTAATACGCCGTCTTTTAGCATAGCTTCGATTTCTTCTTCTTTGACAGGTACTGGTAGTGCAATAGACCGGCTAAATTCACCCCAGTAACATTCCTGTACGAAGTAATTTTCTACATCATCTTCGTTGCCGGCGCTAAGCGTGCCGCGTACACTTAGGGTGTTGTCAGATATGCTGACATCCAAATCGTTCTTATTCACCCCTGCTGTGCGAGCTTTTACTACTAATTTATCTTTGGTCTCGTACACGTCTACTGCCAACTGGCCTGGTACTGGTTCTTCGTCGTCCCAGTCGTTGGAGCTTGGTCCGGCCATTCCCATTCCCTGATCATCACCCACTTGATCATCGGGGGACGCAGGCATATCGTCGTCGCCTAAGAAAGCGGCGGTCAACTCATCTTCCATAAGAAGGTCATCATCATGATTCCGTCTTGCCATTGTTTACCCTCCGTTAGATTAAAAACATAAGCATTTGATTTTTTGTCTTGAGCCTAGTATAGCTATATATGTAACAGTGTGCATAGGTTTTGAGTACATATTTACAACATAATAAAAACAACACCCCTTATGCTTGAGTAAATAATGTGAGCAAAAAGGTGGTGTACGGGTTTAATGAGTCCTAATTAACTGGTTGAGAATGGAATAAAATGAAGCTGGCCGAAAAACTTATAAAGATATTGGCGCCTCACGACTGTCTACAGTGCGGCGAGGAAGGCGCCCTGCTCTGTGCTTGGTGCGTAGACGACGCGTTGCCAGAAGTTATTGCCCGTTGCTATAGGTGCAACAAACTGTCAGCTTATTCAACGACTTGTTCTGGCTGCCGTCGTAATACTCCACTTAAGCATGTCTGGATTAGATCAGAATATAGTACAGTTGCAAAAGAGCTGGTTCACATTATGAAGTTTAAGTATTCAGGTGAGGCTGCAGACACAATTGCTAAGTCAATGTTGAACACACTTCCGCATTTGGCTCCTAATACTATTATCGTTCATGTGCCATCTGCCACCAGCCACGTGCGTCAGCGCGGATTTGATCATGCTAAACGCATGGCTGCGCAGTTGTCTACAGAGTTAAAGCTGCCCCACTTGCCGCTTATGGCTAGAACTAATCAGCGCCGACAGGTTGGATACGGTAGAAATTTGCGCTTATCACAGATGGATTCGGCATTTCGGGTGCGGTCTGGCGAACTTATTGATGGTGCACATATATTGCTGGTGGACGATGTGATAACCACTGGCGCAACTATCGAGTCGGCTGCCCGTACTCTAAAACGCTCCGGAGCTAAATCGGTTGATGCGATTATATTCGCTCAGGCTAAATAATCTTCCCATAACAGATAGGAAATGCTATACTAACCCCTGTTATACCCGTACATTTATGATTAAATTGTGAGATGATTCCCAATCCTATAAGTAGTAGGCGTGTTTTTCTTAACAAGTTTTTCAAACCAAGCGGCTTGTCCGCTGTTTGGAAAACTTAGAGGAGAAACATAGCACTAGGTCGAAGCTTTTGACGATATCTCGTCAAAACGAGGCAGGTGCGTAAGTTTCGACGAGGAGAGGTACCCAAGTGGCTGAAGGGGACGGTTTGCTAAATCGTTAGTGGGGCGCGAGTTCCAGCGAGGGTTCGAATCCCTCTCTCTCCGCCAAATAAAAATTGTCAGCTTTTAGCTGACGATTTTTATTTGTAGAGAAGCAAGCCAACTGTTTGGCTTGCGAGGGATTCGAACGGGCGCAAGGCCTGTCTGCCGGTACACGGCAGACGCCGCGCCGGGCTCGCGAGCGAATTGCGTAAAGCAATTCGACTTGTGAGTCGTATATCCCTCTCTGAGGAATAAAAGAGTCCGATGACCTGTACGTTCGTATCCTTTTTATTTTGTTTAGCATGTAAAGATTTGAATTAGCCGAGGTTTACTCCACCCCTGTTATAATATTTGTATGCATTTGAGGTTAAAAAAACAGATTACGGCCTATAGGTACGAGTTAATTGCCCTATTAACCGGTGCTACCGTAATGATGCTTGAGATTGTAGGTGCTCGGTTAATCGCACCCTATTTTGGTACCTCTATTTATGTTTGGACGGCCATGATTGGAGTAATACTGGGTGCTCTTTCAATCGGCTTTTGGTACGGAGGTAAATTGGCTGATCGTGATGATAGCAAGAATGATATGACACTTATCATTATTATTGCGGCAGCACTTATATTTTTGGCAACTATAGTACAGGATTTCGTGCTTGAATCACTTGCCAATCAACGGTTTGATCTTAGGGTTAGTTCTTTCTTGGCGGCCAGCATTTTGTTTGCACCACCCAGTTTGTTAATCGGAATGGTTTCTCCGCATTTGGCCAAAATAAGGATTACTTCCCTTGAAACAACTGGTGCAACAATTGGAAGGCTTGAAGCCGCTGGCGCAATTGGCAGTATTATTGGTACGTTTTTGAGCGGCTATGTATTGTTGTCTTTTTTTGGCGCTCGAACTTTGTCCCTGCTCTTAGTTGTTGTACTTGTGATTACTTCCCTTCTGGCTAACCGGCGCCGATTATTATGGCCCCGAATTATACTGGTTTTTTTGGCGTTAATCGCAGCCTATGGCAATCCGCTGCCTAGAGATGTTGTGGCCGATATTGATAGCAGTTATAGTCGCTATCAAGTCAAACAGACTTTATACAATGGCAGACAGGCTAATTTATTGGTGATGGATGGTACTAGCTATCAATCTGGTGCTTATTTGGATGGCACAAACGAACCCGTGTTTAGCTATATAAGGGCGATGTATGAATCAGCAATTAATTATAATTCCCCGAAAAATATTCTTGTAATCGGTGGCGGCGCCTATACCTTGCCGATGGTTTTGGCAGAAGCCTTGCCAGACAGTCAGGTCGACGTAGTTGAAATCGATCCAGTCATGGACGAGATTGCCTCTAATTATTTTGGTTTTGAAAAGTTGAGTAATATTAATATATATCATGAAGATGGACGGAGATATTTAAACCGGCATAGCGAAGCCTATGATTTGATATTCTTAGACGCTTTTTCTTCGCTTACGCCTCCTTTTCACCTGACCAGCCGCGAAGCTGTTGAACGAATTAAGAAAAACCTTAACCCTCAAGGTGCTGTAGTTGTAAATGTGCCGGGTGATTATTACGGGCAGCTAGTCGGATCGATCAAGCAGACATACAAAAGTGTGTTTTCGCACAGTTCTGTTTATCGAGCAAATCCTAACTTGTCTCTAGAACCCAGGCAGAACTTCTTGTTGGTTGCGTCAAGCAGTATGGATCCACTGGTTTCGGCTACATCAGAGCTGGGTGAGTCGGTGCCGTTTGCAACTAAGGGGTTTGTCTTAACCGATGATTATGCGCCAGTCGAACGGCTTAGCTTCTAATATTACATGTGACAACAGGGGTGGAATCAAGTATAATGCTGAGTGTTCGATTGTTGGAGAGATGACCGAGTGGTTGAAGGTAACGGTCTTGAAAACCGTCGTGCCGGAAACGGTACCGAGGGTTCGAATCCCTCTCTCTCCGCCAAATAAAAAAGTTCAGTGGCCTGTACGCCATTGGACTTTTTTATTTGATTGAGCAATTGGATTCGAACGGGAATGCTGGGAGCATTCCCCGCACCTTGCCTTTTGATATGCCAGCGGCATATCAAAAGGTTGAGCTTGCAAAAATATTATTCTTTTTAGGCTCAAGGCGAATCCCTCCCCTTCCGCCAAATAAAAACGGTCTGCTAGAGCAGGCCTTTTTTATTTATACAGAATTGTGGGGTACAATTAAGCTTATGCAAGAAGGGCAACAGCCAAACGATCCGGGTTGGGTATTTCGGCCGGGCGACACATTACCGCCCGCTATGGTTACGCCTTCTGATGAGAACGTTGCTTCAACGGCGCCAGTAGTACCGATTGCTCCGCCGCAACCTGCAGCCCCAGTTCCAGTAGTGAGCGCTAGTTTTGATAGTCCAGTCCCTACTACACCCGCTCCATCGACTCCTCAGCCGGTATCTATTGCTCAAAACACCGAGCCAGAGCAAACAATTGACCAGCCCCAAGCTGATTCTCAGTGGCCGCAAGATAATATGCGCGCCGAATGGACGGCCTCAGAATTTATTGCCAGTCCCAAAAATTCCGGATGGTTTGGAATTTTGGCAGCGGCATCGCTCGGTTTGACCGCAATAGTTTTTCTTGTAACTAGAGATCTTATCTCCACTGTTGTAACGCCAATTCTAGGGGTTTTGCTTGGAGTGTTTGCTGCCCGACAGCCTCGCACTCTCCAATATCGCATCGATAATCATGGAATATATGCTGGAGAGCGTTTTTATTCTTACGGCAGCTTCAAATCGTTTTCTATTGCGCACGATCAAGCCATGGGTTACATCTCGCTGATGCCGCTTAAGCGGTTTATGCCTCCGCTTTCTATCCATTACGAACCAAAGGACGAAGATCAGATTGCCAGCGCACTTGCCGATTATTTGCCTTACGAAGAACACAAGACCGATTTGGTCGATAGTTTAACCCGCAAATTCCGCTTCTAAAGGTAAATAAAAAAGCCCGTTTATAAATAAACGGACTCTTATATTGGTACAGCTTAGTTAACAAAGTTAGAACCGAATTTATTATTAACTCAGTTGTTGTTTGAGTTCTTTGGCAAGCTTATCTCTATCAGATTCTGGCATGGGCTCGTTCTGATAAGTACCTGGTAATTCAGGCAGCACAATCGGCTTGCCCCAAGATTCAGTTTTCTGTCTGCCATAAATATGAACATGGAAGAACGGTGTTCCGCCAGGTAATAGCCCCCAGTTTCCGTTGGCCTGAATGTTGAACCAAGGTGATAGGTCAAGGTCTTTCATAATCTTGCAGACTTTAGAAGCTAGCCCGAAAGTTGTTTCTGCTAAATCTAAGTCCGACCATGCATTTGGTATTTCATGTTTTGGTGTAACGATTATGTGTTGTCCTTCACGATAGGGAAAATGCGGATTTTTAGGAGTGCTGATCGTGAACGTATTATTTTCCCACAGAGTAAAAGTATTCATAGCTTGCAGTATAACAAAAGTAGACGCCGTTCTGGCGTCTACTAATTAATCTTGTTTGGTACACCCGGCAGGATTTGAACCTACGACCTCCTGTACCGCAAACAGACGCTCTATCCAGCTGAGCTACGGGTGCATATTTAGCTAACAGTTAAGGTTCAATTCTAACAGGATTTGGTCACGTTCCGCGACCCCCGAACTTCTGCCTTGCAAGCAAGCTTGCAGGTGAAGATTCGTTTCCGAACTGCCACTGGCAGTTCTCACCTACGACCTCCTGTACCGCAAACAGACGCTCTATCCAGCTGAGCTACGGGTGCGCAGTTGTCTGCAAAACAGAGGTAATTGTAGCACTTTTAAGAGTAAAAATCTAGCCCCTAACCCCGTGTGCGCTCCATTAGGGCGACTGTCATCAGCAATGCCGCAGCGATAGACTGATGTTCTTCAGAATATTCCGCCAAATTTTGGTTGTCTATTATAAATCTACCTTCAAAAAAAGCTGGTTTTTTGGTCAGAGTGCCCAATGCTCGCCCATCGGCGTCTTCAACAATGTACTTAGGGTGAAATAAGAAACCGCTCACCAGCCCAATTAGGGGTATTTCGCCGATCAATCCATCGGCAACCTTGACCCATCCGTTGGCTTCGCGGACGCGAGCAAATAGCTTACCACCGACATTAATATCGTAATTGGCCTTCCAAAGTGAGCGAGCGCCAAAACGCTTGATGCCACCCAGTTCCTGACCGTCTTGGCCCTTGCGCAAAGTATATTGAGGTGATAAATCGATTATTCTGTCTGCATTGAGGGTGTACAACAACAAATCTTTGTTCGAATTGTTATAAATCTCGATTGCCTCTTTGAGCTTGAACAACTTTTGTTTGACATAAAAAACGTTATTGCCGCTACTGTCTGTGACGTAAATTTGGCTGGCTAAGGCCAATATCTTAAATCGTAGATCGAGTGGGTACTGCATTTTTGGGCTCCTAAAATTTAATTGGCGGAGAGAGAGGGATTCGAACCCTCGTAGGGTATTAGCCTAACACGATTTCGAGTCGTGCGCCTTCAACCAACTCAGCCATCTCTCCGTATTTTTATATTATACAGAGGTGAAGGACGAATTTATACTTTACGATCCGGATCATTGGTGTTGCCTGCATCTAGTGAAGAAACTTTTTGCTTTTCGATATCCCGCGGACTATCGTGCTGTGGCGGAATAGGGTTCATTATATCCGGTTTGTTTAGGGTACGTGCTCCTCGTTTCTTGAGCAAATAGGCGCCCACAATGAGCCCAAGACCAAGTAGGGCGAATATAACAGCGTACCAGCCAACAATGCCACGAATATCTGCCGCAATGACATCAAACATCCTTGCAAACAGGTTTTGGGTAGGTGTACCATCTTCGGCGGAGCTTAGGAGCGAACTGAAGCGACTAGGAGCAAGCTTCATGAACAAGTAGCTAATTCCTAATATCACGGATGAGCTTATTAGGGTAATGCCTGCCCTGCGCATACCCTGTGTGCGGCTGTGGCTGAGCAAAATAATACCGAGCGCCGCCAGCAGAGACAGCACCCCAAAAATTATCGTGCCATAACTCCCCAATTTATATAAAGTTCGTGTCTTGTCACCACCGTTGTCATGAAATGCAATGGCAGGGTCTTGACCTTCACCCGCCAAATCCTCGGCGGTAAAGGTTGAATCACTTAAGAAATCTTTATTACTGAGCAGCTGGGCTTCAGCGCTGGCGGCTATTGTCGCCGGAGACGCTCCAGCAGGTAGGCAAGTCAGTGATAATGGATTTGTGTCTTTGGGGACTGACTTGCAACGGGGTAAGTCCTTGGCGCGGTCGCCTGCGTAATCGCCGATGGCAGCAGCTAGCTTGCGCCGCGTATCCCCTAACTTAATCGCAAAATCTGGCTGATCAGTATCGCCTTCTAGCCAGTTGTAGACTCCGTCCATGACGGTGCCTGTGCTATCGCGAACAAACTTATCATCCAATACGCCACTGAGCTTGTCTTGTAACTCTTTGTCCTCAATTGGCAGGTGATCGCCGTTGTCGCCTGTGGGAACATTGATGTTTTCTAATATTGCGGGCGTGATTGTACCGTAAAAATCACTTTCTTCTAACCAACCTTTGACGACTTCCCTATCCCGAAACGTCCGTGATGCAACGTTTGTCCAAGCCATTGCTAGGCTTGAGCTAAAGAGCGCCATCGCCAAAAAGCCAATGGCTAATTTTCGTAGTATATTCATAAGCATATTGTAGCGCTTTTTACTCCATGCGCTATACTAGTTTCATATGGAGCAAAGGATTCATCTTACACCACTCTTTCACCTGCAAGCCACGTCTGACTTCCCGGCTCGCCGTTTTGCTTCGCGTCGTATCAACGGATACGACTTGTCACAAGAACGACAACCCGGACAAGCCAGTACATATCTTTCGGTAAGAAAGAGTGGTGTAAGATGAATCCTAGTATTTTCACGAAAATTATCAATGGCGAAATTCCCTGCCATAAGGTTTACGAGGATGATAAGACTCTCGCCTTTCTTGATATACACCCCGTTCAACCAGGAATGACACTTGTCGTGTCTAAGGCGCAAGTAGCCAATTTTGAAGATCTTAACGACGAAGATTATCAAGCAACTTGGCAGACCGTTAAAAAGGTGGCTCTAAAACTCCGCGAAACTTTTCCTGACAAACTCAAGATAGCGGTGCATGTAGAAGGACTAGAGGTGGCACATACGCATATCAAGATTTTCCCTATCGATAACAGCGCGGAGTTCCATGCACAAGCAGATTTGTCACAAGAGCCCGATCACAGCGCCCTTGCTAAGTTGGCTGAAAGTCTTAAATTTTAATGGGAAATGGATTCATTGCCTTTTTGTTGTCAGCGGGCGCTGCAGCTTGGATTTATAACAAATTGATGCGTTCTACCGGTGGCAATACCCAAAACGCAATCATTGCGTCCTTAGTTTCTGGTGTGTTGTTGTTTGTACTAACACTTATACTACTGAGCTTTATCCCAAACTAGCCTGATAATACTACAAAGACCTGGCATTATTGGGCGGTCACTAGTATCATAATACCTATATATGGACGAGCAGAGTTTGGGTCGGCAACTGCAAGCTGCGCGCACGGCGGCTGGCTATACGCAGCAAGAATTGTGTCAACAGGCAAAGATCTCTTATTCGACTTTAGCCAAGATTGAGCGCGGAGCCATCAAATCACCGTCGGTGTTCACTATCCAGCGCTTGTGTGAAGTGCTTGGCACAAGCTTGGACGGACTGATGGGCGTTCAGCCAACAATATCGGCCAAGCAAAAAACCGGTCGCAGCCGCAGCGGCGTAACGTTTGTATATTTTGATATCAACGGTTGTCTGGTGCGCTTTTTTCACCGGGCATTTGCTGAACTAGCCAGCCAAAGCGGTGTATCGGCAGAAGTTATCGAGTCTACTTTTTGGCACTATAACGACGTAGTTTGCCGCGGTGAGATGTCAATGGACGAATTTAACAGAATTATGGCCGAAACCTGCCACATGATGGTGGATTGGAAACAATATTACATGAGGTCGGTTGAGCCAATATTGGAGATGCACGAGGTTGTCACTTGGGCGGCCGAGCATTATAAAATCGGGCTACTCAGTAACATTATGCCCGAACATATCCCAGAAATGCTCCAGAACGGCCTACTGCCTAAATTGGATTACGATACGATTATAGATTCCTCGGTCGTCGGGGCTATCAAGCCTGAGCCACGGATTTATGAGATTGCCCAAGAACAAGCCCACGTCAGTTCCGAGGAAATTCTTTTGATTGATGATGATCGTGCCAATGTAATGGCCGCCGAACACATGGGTTGGAAAGTTATGTGGTTCGATGATTATCGACCCGAAGAATCGGTCGCCCGGGTGCGTCAGGCACTTGAGTTAGATACGACAAGCAGTAATTTGTCGTCTAGCCATAAAATTCGCCAAGCTGCTTTATAGCGTTTTGGTGGAAGATTTGAAGCTTTCTAGTTCGGTATTTATTTGATTTAGGCGTTGTTCGGATTCGTTCAGCTGGTGTTTGGTTTCTTCGACTAGTTTTTCGGGAGCATTATCAGTATAGGATTTATTAGCTAGTCGGGCTTTAAGCCGTTCAATATGCAGAGCTTCGTCAGATTGATGTTGTTCCAGCTTGCCCAAGTAATTCCTTGCCGTTTCGTGGTCGACATCCAGCCAGCAGTCCTCGGCGGTTTTTGTCAGATGCAAGCCGCTGCCATCGGTAACCTCTACAATATTGTCCAAACTTGCCAAGCGCTTAATTAAATCACTGTGCTCGATAAGCATTTTGGAACCACGGTGATAAAGTAGCGGTTTGGGTAGATTAAGGGTGCGGGCAATTGTGCGAGCTTCGACGACAAGCTCGATAATTTTTTCAAATTCCTGGGCTTCTTGCTTGTCGCCAGCTACGACTACCGGCCATTTACTGTTAATCAGCAGACTGTCACCTTCCCATTTGAGCGTTTGCCATATCGTCTCGGTAACAAATGGTGCAAATGGGTGAGCTAGCTTAAGTAATGTCTCTAGTCCATGGGCCAACACGCCAGCGTTAGGCGAGGTTTTGCTTGCTTCAATGTACCAATCAGCAAAATCATCCCAAACGGTGTGGTACAGCGTGTCGTAGGCTTCAGAGAATCGAAAATGTTCAAGATCATCAGCTATTTTAGTAGTTGATTGTTGTAACTTTAACAATATCCAGTTGTCAGCTTCGGTTTTAGGTTCTGGCTTATGGCGGCCTTCAAAATCATCGCCAATTGTATCTTCGATGAATCTAGCAATATTCCACAGCTTGTTGCAGAAGTTGCGGGCAGCATCAATCTTGCTGGGTGCGTAGGCGGCACTAAAACCAGCGCTACGGCCAGCTATCATACCCATACGTACGGCGTCAGATCCATGACTTTTGATAATGTCGTGCGGATCAATTACGTTTCCTAAGCTCTTGCTCATTTTGCGGCCATCTTCTGATCTAACCATGCCGTGCAAATAGACGTCTTTGAATGGCACCTCGCCTGTGACATATAGACCAAGCACAATCATGCGCGAAACCCACGGGTACAAAATATCTATACCGCATTGCATTAGATCGGTTGGGTAAAAGCGTTTCAAGTCTGGACCGTCTGGGTATCCTAAGGTTGCAAATGGCCATTGGCCGCTTGAAAACCAGGTGTCAAAAACGTCTGTGTCACGACGATAAGTTTTGCCGTCGATTTCTATAATCTCATTGCCTACCCTATCGTCAAAAATCCAATCATCCGAATCATCTACATTCTGAAAAGCTGGTATTGGTATGCCCCAAGCTATCTGACGGGAGATGTTCCAATCTTTTACATTTTCTAAGTAGTGGATGACTTGGTCACGTTTTTGGCTGGGATAAAAAGAAACACGGTTGTCCTTGAGAGCCTGTATAGCCGGTTGGCTCAAGCGCTTCATATCTATAAACCATTGATCCATCAGCATAGGCTCGATAATAGTGTCGCATTTGTAGCACTTGCCTACTCTGTTACGATAGTTTTCATCGACTTTTTCTAGTAGTCCTTTGTCTTTTAAGACTCCAGCTATAGCTTTACGGGCTTCAGCTACCGGCATGCCTTCAAACTGCCCTGCTCGATGGTTCATCGTGCCATCGTGATTTATTACCCTAATTGCTTCTAAATTATGGCGCTGAGCGACATCCCAATCATTAAAATCATGAGCAGGAGTAATCTTAACTGCCCCTGTTCCAAACTTTGGATCTACGTAATCATCGGCCACCACACGAATCTCGAACGGTCCGTTTAAGCCCTCTGCGGTAATGGTTTTGCCGATGTATTCCTTGTAACGTTCATCG
>JALYQY010000013.1 GCA_030855585.1 bacterium
ACCATATTCAGCTACAAGCGCAGCTTGTTTGCCAGCAAAATAGGCGGCATTTTTATCTTGATGTCCACCAGACAATCTACCGGGTACCAGTATTATCGGCAGCCCTTGTAACGAAAACTCAGCTATAGCGGTAGCACTGGCTCGACTGATTACAATGTCGGCCGCACCGCTAAAGGAGTGTAGATTATTTACAAACCCTTTCACGACTATATTGGGCAAATTTTCAACGCTTAAATGCCTAGCATACGCTGATCTTACCTGCTCTTCTTTGGCGCTTCCAGCAATGTGTAGCACGCCAAGATTTGGAAATTGTTCTATTAATTTTGCTGTAACTTTAACCACGTCAAGATTTAGCTGTGCCCCGCCCTGACTACCGCCAGTAATCATTATTACTGGATTTAAGTTGCCTATGTTCAGATCTTCTCTGAATTGCCGCCTGTCTTGACTACTTACTCTTTTATAGTGAGTCGAAACTGGGATCCCGGTAAATACAGATTTAGATTTTGGATAATCATAAAGTTCTATCGGCATTCCTGTTGCGTGCAGTGATGCCCATCTGGCCACTAGTTTATTAGCTAGCCCAGGAACCGAGTCAGAATCATGCGTTAAATATGGAACACCAAGCTTAGACGCCGCCAGACCCATAGGTACTCCTACAAAACCACCTTTTATCAACATAGCATCTGGTTTTAGCTGTTTAAGCGCCCTTAACGCTTCTCGGTAGCCCTTAATAGTACGCCCAGCGTCACGGATGTTTAAAAGCGGCGTTTTAACATCACTCAAACGTTCTGTAATTGATATTCCGCTATAACGGCGATATTTGCCAGCGCTGATTTGAATAACCTTATCTATTGAAGAATCTTCTTCATACAAATGAACAAAATTGGCGTTTTTTTCACAAACGCCGATAAGCTCAATGTCTGGTTGTAATACTCTTAATTCATGCGCGACGGCTAGTAGCGGTGTAATATGGCCGCCGCTCCCCCCGCCGATAAGGAGAATCTTCATTTCCTGCTCCTGGTTCGATTACTTTATTTCCCAAAGCACTATACTTAGACACCTGAAACGCTATTCCTAAGGCGCCTGTCACAAACAACAAACTAGTGCCTCCATAGCTTATAAAAGGCAGCGTAATGCCCTTTAGAGGCAATAGGCCTATCATGGCGCCAATGTTTATTATAGCTTGCACCGAGAACCATGCCAGCATCCCTGATACCATAAATCGGCTGAAATCGTCCGGAGCTCTCTCAATAATTTTGGATAGCCTACCAAAAAACAAAGTAAAAGCTGCAATTATTATAGATACACCAAAGAATCCGAATTTTTCTGCGATAATAGCAAAAATCGAATCATTGGCAGCCTCGGGCAAATAACCATAGGCTTGAATTGACCTGGCTAGGCCCAAACCAAACATGCCACCCGAACCTACCGCAATCAAAGCCTGACACGACTGATAGCCAGTATTCTGGCAGTCGGCCGTCGGGTTAAGGAATGTAGCAACTCTATCACGACGATAAGATGAAGTGGCTATCAGCAAAGTAGCCCCCAAGGTTAACACACCGCCAATTATAAGTAGTTTTTTTAGTGGCACTCCTGCCATAAACATCATCGCAGCTGACATGCCAACCATTACTGCAGTAGAGCCAAAATCACTCTGAAAAACCCCAACCACTACACCAATGAGTAATAGACAAATCATTAAGGGTTTTAATGTCAGTTGAGTATCGTGCAAACGACCTTCTGCTTTTCGACGAGCCAAAAAGTCAGCCATCCATATCATAACCGTAAACTTAATAAGTTCAGCTGCTTGAAAAGACACACCACCAACTTGTATCCACCGATATGCTCCGTTTACTTCATCTCCGAATACCTGTACTGCAAATGCCGCCGCTAGCGATGCAAATATCAGTGGCCTGACAGCTTTACGCCAAAGTCCAAACGGCACCCGCGCGATCACAATAAATGCAGTTATTCCCAGAAATATCGCTAACAACTGTTTGGAAATATAATAACTTTCCGACACGCCTTGCAAGACGCTCATTCCTGGACTTATAGCATAGACAACTATTAAACCAATTGATAATAACGACAAAGCTAAAATAGGTAACCAATAATCGGGCCGATGGCGACGGCGAGGAGCCTGAGCTGGTTGCCTCCTAATTGCCAAACTGTTCATAATGGCCTATTAAGCAAAAATACTAAAAGGCCGATTACGCCCATGACTTGCCCAACCACCCAAAACCGCATAGTGACTTTTGTCTCTTCCCAACCAATCGCTTCAAAATGGTGATGTATAGGCGCAATCCTAAATATTTTGCGTCCACGGCGAATTTTTTTAGATAATATCTGCATCATGCTAGAGCCTGCTTCGACTACAAACAAAAACCCGATGATTGGTAAGATCAACACCGTATCGGTGATCATAGCCACCACTCCTAGTGCCGTTCCTAACGCAAACGAGCCTACGTCGCCCATAAAGAATCTTGCTGGAAAAATGTTAAACCAGGTATAGCTAAGCAATGCACCGACAATGGCCAAACAAAACCCGGCCACACCATAACGTGCTTGCAAAAATGCGATGATTGCATACATCGCAAATGCGATTGCAGCTAGTCCCCCGGCCAACCCATCCAGGCCGTCAGTAATATTCACCGCATTGGCTGTTGATACGACTACTAATACAAATAGCGGAACAATCAGCCACCCTAGCATCAGTGGCGAATCTACAAATGGAATATGGATAGAAGTTACATCCAGCTTATTATAAAACCACCAGCCACCCACTAGAGCGACTGCAATGATTAAAAACATTTTAATTTTGGCACGCATACCAGCAATGCCACCAGTGCTTTTGGTGTTCAAAATATCGTCAAACAAGCCTATCATGCCAGCTCCAACCATAGCCGCTAAAGGCAGCCAGGTTTCTTCACGGCTCAAATTAAATAAAATCGTAATTATAGCTACCGAAGCCACAAAAATTACACCAGCCATAGTCGGAATATGGCGTCGATGTTTTGCGCCGTGTAGTGCCTGGTAGACACTAGCCTTTTCACCAGTCACAGCATCGCTACGAGGTTTTTTCCACCACTGATATTTGTATGCAAAGGTAGTGTAAATCGGAGTCAAGAGCATGCTTAGCAAAAAGCTGGCAAAACTCAAGATAATAATTCTTACCAATGTTTCTTGCTCGATAGCGATATTTATAGTTTCTTGCATGTTTGTTCCATTAATTCTTTAGACCTATTGTACCTCTATTACTCTTTAGGCGTAACCCCAAAATTATCAAGAAGCATGTGGGCAATATCACGGTACAATGGAGCAGCCGCAACATATCCTGCGTTACCTGGAATTTTTGGTTCTTTTACTAAAACAACTATCACATATTCTGGCTTCTGGCCGCCAATAAAGCCGGCGTATGTACCATTAAACCTGTCTGTATAATAGCTACCCGTTTCCAAGTTGGCGATTTCTGCAGTTCCTGTCTTGCCGCCCAAAATATATCCACTACGTTGCACTCCAGGCACATTAGCTGTAGCCACGTCTTCAAGCAACTCAACAATATCACTAGAAGTTTTTTGATTTACTATCTCACGAGCCTTAACTACTGGCTGTGATTTAGTTTCCTCACCATCTTGATTGGTAGTACTGTGTATTAACCTAGGTTGATAGTACGTTCCGCCATTGATGATACTGCTATAGGATGCGGCCATTTGCAAAGTCGTTGCAGTCATACCTTGACCAAAAGCTGTATTTGCATATGTCACATCTATACCCTGATCGTTTTCTTCTGGGCTGGGTATGTAGCCGGCAGTTTCGCCCGCTAGTTCAACCCCAGTAGTTTGGCCTAAGAAAAAATGCTTGGTCATATATGAATGCCAAGTTTGGCGAGCGCGTTGGTTTATGCCTCCCTGGCCTATTTGCTTTAGCAACCAGACAGCACCGGTATTGAGTGATTCCACAAGTACAGACCGAGTTGTTTGCGTACCCTGGCTATTGTGGACATCGGTAATTCGATGATCTCCAACAATTACAAATCCCTCGTTATAAAATGCCGTGTCAGGGCCTACTGCCCCGCTGTCCATGGCGGCAGCGGCAGTAAGTGGTTTCATAATTGATCCTACCTCAATAGGCTCTGTTACCGCCGAGTTAGATAGAGCACTCAGATCTTTTAGCTTGGTTAAGTCAGACGGGTCAAAAGTTGGATAATTAGCCATGGCCTTAATATCACCATTGTTGGGGTTTACTATTATGGCGCTACCGGACTTGCTCTCAGACCGTTTAAGACCGGCTTTAAGCACTTCTTCCAGTTGACGTTGCATACCTAGATCAATCGTTAAGGTGACGTCACTGCCAGGCTCTGCCTCGGTCACAATATTGTCAGGACTCGATACCAAAGGCACACCGCGTGCATCAGTAATAGCTTTTAGCTCCCCTGGCTTGCCGCTAAGATTCTCATCATATGCCTGCTCAAAACCATATTGCCCCTTACCATCCTCGTTAACAAATCCCAATACTTGAGCAGCCAAATTTCCTTGCGGATAAGTCCTATAAGATGCTTCCCTTGTGCCAATACCGGCAATGTCGAGGTCCGAGATTTGTTTATGTTGTTCCTCAGATAGTTTTTTTGCTAGCACAACATACCGTGTATCAGCAGTTTTAAGCTGCTCAGATATTTTGGCCGCATCCCCGTTAATGATTCGGGCGATATCAACTGAGTGCTTTTCTGGTTCTTTTACATATACCGGATCAGCAAACAATGTATATTTGGTCTCATTCAATACCAATGGAGTCACGGAAGAGCCATTTTGTACAGAAATAACTCCTCTTTCTGCCGGAATTTGATACTCTTTGAGCTGTGAATTTAAGGCAGCTTTTGAATAATAATCGTGCCTTATAACTTGTAGATAGAATAGCCTGACAATAAACACGGCCGACACAAATACAAGCAGCCCGTACATTATACGAGCGCGTCTGGCTTGATCATAACGGATAGGTTGAATACCGTTACTAGTGCCATAGCGTGGCGGGTTAATGACTGGCAAGTATTACAAATACCCTTTCTAAACTTGATAATTTATTGCTGGACAACACTACTGGGCGCAATTGTAACCATGTTTTTGGATACTTCACTGTTTTTAGCGCGCTCTAGTGACTGCAAACGGGCCGATGCAACCTCGAGCTCATCATGCTCGGTTTGCAAACTCGTTGCTTCAGAACGTAGTTCATTTATCTTATATCCAAAGGCGTTAGTTTTAGTTACCTGCGTCAAATACAGCAGGCCCAAAATACAACCCAGGATTATAAGTATAATCGTATTACTTACAGGACCAAAACCCGTGGTTGCGCGTTTAAACGCGACCG
This sequence comes from bacterium, assembly GCA_030855585.1. Classification (GTDB taxonomy): domain Bacteria; phylum Patescibacteriota; class Saccharimonadia; order Saccharimonadales; family JACDBH01; genus JALYQY01. The sequence continues at coordinate 5,362 of JALYQY010000013.1, forward strand.
CATTCTGGCCTTTGCGGGCATAGCGCTGGCGACTCATCGCCAGTGAGCTAGAATATGTCATAGGCGTTTATTTTCCCCTTCTAACCGAAGGAGTGCTACTATATTTTTTACTTTTTCAGGTTCTCCTAAAGAGCTTTTTACCTCTCCAGGGCAGCCCGGGCAATACCCGGACCGCCTGAAGTACGGAGCTTTTAGAAATTAAAGTACTCTGACTTTAATCCTATAGGCTCTGGAGCTGCTTTTTACCTGAATCGGCATAATACTAAGCATCCCCTTTCTTTTTGTTTTTTATTTTTGCAACGGCTCGTAGTTTTGCACTACGCGCACGCGGATTGGAAACTAATTCGTCTGGGCTTGGTGTGATTGGCCGCTTTGTAAGTAACCGGAAATCAGTATCGTATCTATCGCCTGCATAATCTGCAAAGCATTTTTTTACGATTCTGTCCTCCAAGCTATGAAAGCTTATAACGGCTAATCGCCCTCCCGGGGCCAGTAAATCCATAAGTAACGGTAACGCTGTTTGGACCAAACGTAACTCGTCATTTACAGCAATTCGGATCGCTTGGAACGTCCTGGTTGCTGGATGGACTCTACTGTACCCCGGCCAAGCTAGGGCAACGATTTCAGCTAGTTCGCTAGTTTTGTATATCGGCCTTTTTTTGACCAATAGTTCGCTTATTGCTCGAGCTTTTGGCTCTTCCCCATATACTCGCAGAATTTCTTCCAGTTGTTCCGACGAATAAGTATTGACTACTTTCTCCGCCGTTAATTCCTGGCTTTGATCCATGCGCATATCTAGGTTTGCATCAAAACGAAAACTAAACCCACGACTCGCTGTATTAAGGTGCGGTGACGACACGCCCAAATCCGCCAACACAATATCGAACGTACGTTCTTCTTTCAAGAGATCCGTGGCTGCGTTTACAAAATCTTTGTGGATTATATTTACGCCACTACCATGGAATACGTTTTGTAACTGGTCGATCGCCATCTGGTCTCTGTCTACCAGTACAGCGCCTTCCAGTTGTAAGGTGCGTTCCAAAATTGCTGAAGCGTGCCCACCGTACCCGGCCGTTACGTCGAGGTATCTCTGCCCCGGCTTAGGGTCTATAATTGCAAGGACGCTCTCCAGCATTACTGGAATATGTTTTTCTAACTTTGTGTTTTTGTTTTTGGTCATGTTTTGCTTTTTTTGTTTTTTTGCAAGGTCACCGAACCAGCAGCCAACTTTTTGTTTTTTTGTAGTTTTTGTTTTTATGCGAACAGATGTCCTTATAGTGGTTAAAAAGATTTACGAGAGCCGGCTAATTTGAGCCGTTCAATTCTTCTTAGCCAAGGCATCTGTTCTTAAGTTTTGAGAGACTTATTGTGTGAGGTGGAGTTTTGGGAGGTGTTTTTAAAGTAAGGTACAAGGGTTTTTAAAGTGGTGCCCCGATTTGCCACTTGTTGGCTGCCGATTCGCTAACCTCGAGTCGGTTTGTAGTTGCTGATGCTTGTTGCCCTAATTGTAAATGATCAAGCCTGCTGCCGTATTAAGTTCAGGTTTTTGCCTGAATACGCCAGTAGCGCCCTGCACGGACCGCCACGACCTCATGTGCGATATTCGCATGGTCTAGGTGATGCTGCTCTAGGGTAATTCGACCCTGCTTCTCGTCTATACGAGCCTCAACCCGGCCCATCCGGAATTGAACATTCAAGTCGGCCGTGCGCTCGTCCAGAATACTTCCTTGAAGCTGTGGCTCGACATCATCGTCCCATACCGCTTTCGGGTAGAGGTGCAGATAGTCTTTAAAACCTCTAGTCAGTACTACTCCACTTTTAAACTCATCTCTAAGTTCGGCTGGTATAGTCAACCGTCTCTTATCGTCGAGTTTCCTTTCGAAGTAGTCCACCTATCGGTCCTTTTATTGTGTTAACTTAGTGGTTTTTGTTTTTAGGTTCGGGTGGCTGTTTTGGCTACCCACATTTACCCACTACCATGAGCATACTACCCACAGTTACCCACATGCAAGCGTTTTATGTCTAAATACCCCTTAATACAACACTGTTATCCACACCTTTATAACGCTTATGTATAACTACACTAGATGTAGCGTACGTCACAAACTTATCCACACCATAAAAAAACTCCCGCTGTTTTCAGCAGGAGTTAAGTTTGCTCGATAAAAATCCATTTACAGTTAAATTATGGGGTGTCCCGTGCCTCAGATTCATGGCTTCGAATTTCATAAACTGCTGGTTCGACAGCAATATTTGCTCCATCTTGACTTTGGCCATCAATACCACCAGGAACTATATTATTTAGTTTAGTTTTGTCTACGGTTTCGAAGTTTTGTAATAACCAACTACCACCAGGGACTACAACCGCGGCAGCTATGGCTATTTTGGCAAGCGCTTTACCGGATTCTCTTCGATAGCCTCTTCCAAACTCTACAGGGTTTCCCAAAACCATGTTATCGTGCGTTTTAGCACGTCCATTGTCACCGAAGAATCTGCCAGGCGTGATGATCTTTTTCTGTGTTTTATTGTTCATAATAAAAATCATTATAGCAAATGGTTATGTTTATGTCAAGTATATTTTCTTGCTAACCACTTATTCTTTATAGAAGCAAATTTTAGTCTTCGTGTTTGATTTTGGCAAGAGTTTTTGCCCACCAGATAGCACTTGGCCTGACTAATCGTTTCATATCTCGTTCTCTGTCCACTTTAATCAAACCAAATTTAGGCCACCAACCCTGATGCCACTCAAAATTATCTAGTAGGCTCCAGTGCAAGTAACCAAATACATCCGCCCCGGCCTTACGGGCCGATGCAATCGCTTGCATAGTTTCCTCTAGCCACCACTGGCGGTACTGGTCTGACTCATCAGCAACGCCATTTTCTGTAATTAAGATTGGCATTCGGTACCTTAGCCATATTTTTACCGCTACATCGCCAATGTTGGCCGGCTCCATATACCAGCCCAAGTCACTGACCGGCTTGGGCGGGTTATGCAGCCGTAGTCCATCATAATAATTAGTAAAATAATGATTCATGGCAATGTAATCTACATGGTTACGAACAAGATCATAAAACAAATAATTGCCAAAATAATCGGCCGCCTTGACGGTTAACTTACTTAGCCAATCAAGCTTTTTGGGAGCATTATGTGCTAGATTGACAGATGCACTTACCCACAAGTTAGTATTATGATTCTTTAGTATTTCATAGGCCTTTTTGTGTGCTCGGACCAGCCAAAAAAATGTAAAACACCTTCGCCACAATGCTTGCTGTGGCGGGACATTAATACCACCGTTAAAATTGCTATAAAACGGATAAATGTTTGGCTCATTAATGGTTATTACGTAACGGATATCATTACCAAATTCCTGTGCGAATTTTTCAACAAAGCGCTCAAAATAAACGACATTTTTGCGCTTACCAAACCCCCCTAATTCATCAAACCAGGTCGGATGAGTCCAGTGCCATAATTTTACAACCGGCTCGATACCAAACGATCTTAGTTCATCTATATAATTATGATAATGATCAATTGCCTTCTTGTCCCAAACGCCCTGATCAGGCTCGACTCGACTCCACTCAATACTAAAGCTAAAAGTGTTAAGATTAAGTTTTTTTAGAATACGAAAATCTTCTTTATATCTGCGGACATGATCTACTCCTTTACCAGAGACATAATTGTCCGGATCTTCGGCCTGATCTTTAACCTCCAACCAACCAGGCAGCCAACGCAAACGGCTAGCTGCATTTTTGGCAAGTTCCGATGCATTATCAAGCTCCCAAACAGTCCACTGATCAAAATTACCACCTTCGATTTGGTGGCCGGCAGTCGATGTACCCCACAAAAAATCTTTCGGGAAACTATAAGTATCGATTTGTTTTGATTTGTTTTCTGAGCGCACCATTATTAGGCTATTGTAACAGATTATTTAAGGTGACTGATTAGGATGCTGTTTTAAAGTTGATAGGACAAACAAATTACTTTTTTAACACAATATCCTCTCCGAAGTGCTTTTTTAGACGGGCGCGAATAGAACCCGGATGTCTGCCCAAAATTTTACTAAGTTGACTGACCGAATTAGCAGCTGCAAAAAGTTTGATTAACTTAACGTCCTCTGTTTCTGGCCATGGTTTATAGGCATTGGGATACTGCTCGCGCATTTTTTCTAACTTTTCTGACCATGGAGTTTGTTGCTTTGGGACATCGTTATTTGGTAATTTTTTGGCTACCTTTTCTTGCTCCTGCCAAACTTCGATAGTTTGTTTGTGAATATCAATCGCCTTATTACTGAGAAGTTTCAAATCAGCATCGAGTGCCCTGGCCAAAGGACTTGTCCGCAGAGCCATACCGTTCATACCGTCTAAAATTAATGACTTAAGCCCCCTTACCCTACTAAGTGCCACATAGCCCATTCCCTCTACAAAAGCTTTACTAAGATCGATTTGTGCCGAATCTAGCGTCATACCCTGACTTTTATGTACTGTAATCGCCCAAGCTAGGCGCAGTGGCAATTGAGTCAAGGTTGCCCGACGCTTATCACCATCCACTAACTCCCAAGCCTCGGGTTTGATTGTCACTTCACGCCCGCTAAGCAGTTTTACTACAGGATAATTATTGATGGATTCAAAATCTTCGACAACCCCTAAGCTACCGTTATAGTATTTTTTTTCCGGTGAGTTTTTGATGCACATTAGTATCGCGCCTCTTTTGAGTCGCAAAATCTGCGGAGCCAAACATGATTTCATTAAAGACTCGACATACTGCTTGCGACCGCTGGTTTGCATATCAAATGTCATCTCTTTTTCATCTAATTCATCTAGGTGTTGATGATTAATGCCATCAACGTCGATATTGGTGGTGAGTAGTCTTGTACGAGCCGTGAATGGATCGGCTACAACATTAGACCGAGACTGCAAAGAATCCATCTGTGATCTTGTAAGTCGCCCACCACGAATCCCGTTTAGTATGGCGGCATACTCATCATCTTCTGATTGGCGGTACTGCCTCTCTAAATAGCAGACTTCAAATACACCGTTTTGCCATGTAACTGACGAGGTAATAAAACTGCCTTGCCTACTATCACGCCGATTAATTGGCGGCAGCTGAAAAAAATCTCCGCATACAACTACTTGCAAACCACCAAACGGTCTATCGCCGCCCCTAATTTTACGGGCTACTTCTTCTACCATGTCCAGACGAAAATCATGCAGCATGCTTATCTCATCAATTATCAGGACATCCGACTTACTGATAAGGTCGGCCCTCTGTTTACTGAGTTTGTTAAAAAACATACCGTCAATCGAATCTTTTATACCGATGCCCGACCAAGCATGTATGGTTGTGCCGTTCAAATGAGTGGCAGCTAGGCCCGTTGTAGCCGTTACGGCAACGTTTTTGCCGTCTGCTCGAGCCCTTTTGATAAAACGGTTTAGCAAGTGTGTCTTGCCAGTTCCGGCTGCCCCAGTCAGTAATACCGACTGGCCTGATTCCAATATCGCCAAGGCTTCATTTTGTGTCATGACTTATTGAAACAAAGTACGCCGCTAGCGTGCATTTGTCCTTTGGCTATTACGACTATTCTGTAAATTATTAATAGGACGCAGTTTAGATTTGCTCTTGTAATCGGGATACTTAAGTTCTTGGCGTTTTTGATCCAAGCGAATAATGTATTTCTCGTAAGGCTTAAGCAGACTTGAATACTGCCAGTTTGGCGTTAATAAATGCAATAATTTACCCTTTTGATCAAGATGTTCGATAAGCGTATAAAAATCGCCGTCGCCCGATACAATCACGGCTTTAGAGTAATTATTAATTTCTTTCATTACGTGCAATACCAAGTCGGCGTCTATGTTGCCCTTGACGGCGCGTTTTTCCTCACCCTTGTCCTTAGTTTCGTCTTTCGATTTATCACCTTCGATTTGAGCTGTGTGCGGCTCATTGAACATTTCAAGAGTTGGTTTGAGCACTACCAAATAGCCCTGCGAATGAAGTTGGTCATATAACTTTTCGTAATCTGGCATATAGCCAATAAACATAAAAGCTTTCTCAACGTTATATTTGTCCCGCAAAAATTCTCTGAATTTTTTCCAATCCATTTTCCAGCCCATTTTTTGAGTACCGAGGTTTAAATTCTGGCTATCAATAAAGGCGTAGTTGGCCAATTTTTTAACTGGTTTTTTCTTTCTGAACGGTCTCATCTACTCTTTAGTATACCGCATCACAGCGATCACAGTAGCATTTACCTATCGTGCTGGCTGAGACAAACCAAGGCTACGCTGAACTGATTGCCAAGTGGTATCAGGATGCTGCGCAGTATCGGGATTAAGGAACGCCACACTTGCACATGAGCGAAATCCCCAAACCGCAATATTGCCGATTCCACAAGCCCGGATGGTTTCAATATAAATATCGAGAACAGGATCGTTAGCTTCCGAAATGTTAAAGCCCTGCAACCACGCATGGGCCTGCTTATTGTGTCTATCTGCCGACTCATGAATTGCTTCGAACCACGGCCGTATGTGCTCCACAACTTCTTCGGCAGATTTCTGTACTGGATTTTTAGGATGAAACGGATATGGTGCCACGCCAATCTCGTCGATCGCAACCATACTGGCTATATCGTCAGCTGCACTGGTATCTTGATCACGTGAACGCACGCACGAACTGTTCCATGTAATTCCCCGCGACTTTGCTTCTTGACTACACCCGTCGATAAAATCCAAAGACAGGTTGCCGTGCTCATCACATCCCACTCCTGGCTCGTCCCAGAAGACTCGTTCGATGCCAGCCTCGGCTACCGCATCAAGCCATTGCTTAGTCAGGTCGCTAAGTTTAGGTTCGTGCGTACAGGGTGCGAGGCCGTTTTGTTCATAAAAAGAGACGCCTTCACCACCAAAAACTCCCCCTATTCGCCACGGATCGGCGTTTACCTCTAATCCTGCTCCTGAGGCCACTTCTACCAAGTTTTTTAGCAGTGACAGACGCTGCTTGCTCGCAAGATCGAGTTCGGTGACACACATTACTACTTGGTCAAATCCAAGTTCAGCAACTTCCAGCATATCCTGCTGACCACGGGCTTCGTAAAATGACCTCGGATCCATTAGTGCCATAGGATCAAACTGATGATCAAAATAAGAAACCGCTAATCTACCGCCCTGCTCTGCCATATCAACTCCTATTGTTCAAAAAATAGTACGCCTGGAGAGGACAAAGCGCAAGTCCTAATGCGCAGCCGAAGTAACTTCGGCTTCAATATACAATTTACATGTTCCATTTACCTTAACGATACTCTGGATTTTCAAAATCAAATCGCTCACCCTCGTCCCATTTGCTGCGCTGGTTGCCATAAGCCGGAATACCGCCATTGTCCTTTAGTATCTTTGCTAGGTGCATAAGATTCCATGTCATAAACGTGGTATTTCGGTTTGTAAAATCGCTCTCAGGGCCACCCGAATCTTTGTCCAGATAGCTGGGGCCAGGACCGATCTTCCCAATCCATCCAGCATCAGACTGAGGCGGAATCGTATAACCGATATGCTGTAAACTATATAGAATATTCATGGCACAATGTTTCACTCCGTCCTCATTGCCAGTTATCAAACAACCACCGACTTTGCCATAAAATGCGTATTGTCCCTTGTCGTTTTGCTCAGAAGAATTACCATAAAGCCGTTCAATGATTTTTTTCATTTGACTACTGTTATCACCAAGCCAAATTGGGCCAGTCAGTATCAAGATATTGGCTGCTTGGACTTTTTTATAAATGCCTGGCCATTCATCACTATCCCAGCCGTGCTCGCGCATGTCCGGATATACTCCCGTAGCTATGTCGTGATCAATCGCCCGCAGTTCATCGACTTTAATGCCGTGCTTTTTCATCAGATTCACGCTTATACGCGCCAATCCTTCAGTATTACTTGTCTCAGGAGATTTCTTTAGCGTGCAATGAATAAATAATGCTTTTAGTCCCGTAAAATCATAATCTATGCTCATAAAATTTCCCTCGCCTCCTAGTTTGATACATTCTTAGTATAGCAAGGCTTGCTAGAGTAATTCTTTGGCGAGCGAATCTTCTTCGTCAATTTTTAGCAAACGTTTTTTGATTATCTCGTAACGCTGCCCTGTCATTGGAGATTCCATATAGTCATCATTGAGTAGGTTTACAAATTTGGTCATATCTTTATCGTCCATAATAATAATTGCTCCGCTATCGTCTACCATCAAATCCACGCCAATCTCATCGGCATGATCAATTAATTCTTTTTGCTTAACGAGTGTGGGCTCTATTTTTTGGAGCTTTTTAATGGCTGCAGGCTTACCTTTAACTAAAGTCTGCAGACTCACCCCATCTGCAAAACTAAGCTTAAAGTTCGCTTCAATTTCTTCAACTTTTTTAGAAGCAATCACTGCCGCCTTAGCATCGTAACCGAATAGTGACTTTAACTTAGACTGATTAAATACGAATAGATCCTGTCCTACCACCAAGAGCTGGTTATCATCCGGGATCTTTAAGGCCATCATGGTATCAAAGGGACGGAAAGTACCGTCCTTCAGCATCCAGGCTGTGTAGCCGCTCATAATTTGACTGGTAGGTAAATTCTTAATTAGATAAAATGGTTTATCCATATCTTTGTGCGAACAGATTGCTACAACGCCTTTGATCTTCTTGAGTTCGTGATTAGCTTCGTTAAATAGCTCGGTTTCATGAGTTTGTGTTTTGAGCCAGTTTAATACATCGACAAGTTTATCAACATTTTTTACTTGGGTTCGCTGCAAGACATTATCTTCTTTTTCGGCTTCTTCAAAACCACGTACTACCAGTCCGTTCTCTATACCGCCCAACACATATTCCATAACCTGATCCAAAAATAATGGCCTTAATTGTCGTGCCACCTCACCCGCTAGTTTAGTACGATAAAGAATGTAATTTTTGTTAAACAAATAAAGTTCAATCTTGAGCTCATCTACATATTGAACTAGGTTGTTTGTCCATGCAAAAATATCAGTCTCTTGATAATTTTCCTCCCACTCTTTTTTGGCATCTAAAATATCTTCTGGTAATTGAGTCGCGCGCATCTTTTTAATTTCATCAGGCAAAACTGGTACGTCCATATAGCTCCTATTTGTTTTATTGCTTCCAAATCATTTTAGTACAAAATACTTACAAAAACCGCTGTAAAATTTTCAGATCTATAAATTATAATTCTTCGATTGCAATACGATTTTGCTCTGTGGTATCTCGGTCGCGTACGGTCACGGTGTTATCTTCTATGGTTTGAAAATCTATAACTAGACATTTTGGGGTGCCGATTTCATCCTGACGACGATAACGTTTACCAATATTACCGTTGTCGTCCCACATTACCGCACCATATTTTTGTTTCATAAGCACAAAGACCTGTTTTGCTTTTT
>JALYQY010000014.1 GCA_030855585.1 bacterium
GGCTAGTACACAGCAGCTCAAGCGGCGCATCGGCAGCGTCAAGAACACCAAGCAGATTACTAAGGCCATGGAGCTTGTGGCGGCTAGTAAAATGCGCAAGGCTACCGAATCTGCTCATAGAGGCCGAGCCTACCGTGAAGCTGCTCATAGTATGTTGTCACGTCTGGCAACAGTTACAGAAATTTCTGAACATCCGCTGTATAAAACCCGTCCTATAAAAACTAAATTATATATTCCAATTACGTCCAACCGCGGCCTAGCTGGTGCTTATAATTCCAACGTTATTAGGTTGCTTACTAAATCCGCCGCAGAAGACAAAAAGCAAGGAATTAAAACTCAAGTGATTGTTGTCGGTCGCCGAGGTGCTCAGTTTTTACGACGCATTGAACACATTGAAATTTTGGCGGTTTATGACACGTTTAGCGATCATCCTACAGCTAACGATGTTCGTCCAATATTAAATTCCGTAGTAGAAAAATACCGCAATGCCGAAATTGATGAAGTTCGGCTGATATATACTCAACACGTTTCTAATATTAATCAGGTGGCAAAAGAGCTGGCTATTTTGCCAGCAACATTTAGTGAAGAATCCACCGACGAACAGACATTGAGTGATGTAACATTTGAGCCTTCTGTACAAGAAGTGCTGGATAATGTTACCGAAAGATTATTGGAAGTACAGATCTGGCAGGCGCTACTCGAATCAATTGCCTCTGAACACTCCATGCGTATGCTCAGCATGAAAAATGCTACCGATAACGCCACCGAAATCATCGATGATTTGACACTAGAATTCAACACCGCCCGTCAGGCAAAAATTACTCAGGAACTCGCCGAAATAACCGGCGGAGCGGAGGCTATGAAATGAGCGAATATATTAAGCATGAACCTTCCGCGCGAGAAATTGCCAAAGGTGTTATAGCACGTTCAGGACATCGTATACCGGAATTTTTGCGTACAGAAATTACAGAATTATTAACAGATGCGGCGCATGATGGTCTGGAATTTGGCGAAAGCTATGCAGCTGCTATGGATAATGCCCATACACCGGGCATTGTACGTTTTACTCAGGGATACCTTGCTGCAATTAACGATATAGATAATGGTCAAATTACAGAAAAAGAAGGAGAAGCATAATGGCGACAGCAGAAAAAGTTAAAACAAGAACAGGAACAATCAGCCAGGTTGTTGGCGTAGTAATTGATGCCGATTTTGAACAAGGCTATTTACCGGCAATTTATAACGCACTAGAAGTAGAGTTTAACGGCAAGACGTTGTTGTTTGAAGTAGCCCAGCATTTGTCAGAATCTAGTGTACGTGCAATCGCACTCGGGACGACTGACGGCTTGAAGCGTGGAATTGATATTAAAGATACAGGTGCACCGATTAGTGTACCAATTGGCGAAGAAACCTTGGGCAGAATGTTTGATGTAGCTGGCAAACCTATTGATGGCAAAGGTGGTACATTTAAACGTCACGCGCCCATTCACCGTGAACCGCCGGCTTTTGTTGAACAATCTGGTGGTGTTGAAATATTAGAAACAGGAATTAAAGTTATCGATCTGATTAGCCCAATAACTAAAGGTGGTAAAGTTGGCTTATTTGGTGGTGCTGGCGTGGGTAAAACAGTTTTAATTCAAGAACTTATTAGTAACATTGCCAAATTTCATAGTGGCTATTCAGTTTTTGCGGGTGTTGGTGAGCGAACTCGTGAAGGCAATGATCTTTACTTTGAGATGAAAGAATCAGGCGTGCTAGAAAAGACTAGCCTAGTGTTCGGGCAAATGAACGAACCGCCAGGTGCGCGTTTACGCGTAGCGTTATCGGGTTTGACTATCGCCGAAGGTTTTCGTGATAATGGATCGGACGTTCTGTTATTTGTTGATAATATTTTTCGCTTTACTCAAGCCGGATCGGAAGTCTCTGCCCTGCTTGGTCGCTTGCCTTCGGCTGTCGGCTATCAGCCAAACTTAGCCACCGAAATGGGTGCTTTGCAGGAACGCATTACTTCTACTCGCAAAGGCTCAATTACAAGTGTGCAAGCTGTGTATGTGCCTGCTGATGACTTTACCGACCCTGCCCCAGCTACGGTATTTGCTCACCTTGACTCTACTATTGCCCTCAACCGAGCTCTTACCGAACTTGGCCTTTATCCAGCAGTCGACCCATTAGATTCTAGTTCTACAATATTGGATCCAGAAATTGTTGGCGAAGAACACTATACCGTCGCCCGTGAAGTTCAACGTATTTTGCAGCGTTACAAAGATCTGCAAGATATTATCGCCATCCTTGGTATGGAAGAATTATCTGATGAAGATAAACTGACTGTTTCTCGTGCCCGTAAAATTCAACGTTTTCTTACCCAGCCGTTTTTTGTTGGCGAAGTATTTACTGGCAAACCTGGTAAGTATGTTTCGCTTAGTGACACCATCGCTGGATTCCGTGAAATTTTGGACGGCAAACACGATGACAAGCCAGAGAGTGCATTTTATATGAAGGGCGATATAAGCGAAGTAAAGGAGGAAAAATAATGGAACAATTAAGATTTGATGGAGTAGATGACGGAAATTTTCAAAACTCTTTTCCGCTTGTGGGAGTTATTGAAATTAGATTACAAGATCCAGATCAGCCAGAAATTGATTTTAGTGAATCTGCTGGAGAATAAATGATTAACTTTCAATTAGTTAGTCTGGACGGTGTCAAATTTTCGGATGATGTTTATGAAGTTATTTTGCCTACCATGGCTGGCGACATAGGTGTATTGCCTAAACATATGCCGCTTATTAGCGTTGCTAAAAATGGAGTTATTTCAGTTCGTCGCAATCAACAAGACAGAGACGATATGATGGAATATTTTGCAATTTCTGGTGGTGCTATTGAAGTTACTGGAGATACCTTACGGGTGCTTGTTGATGAAGCAGATAATGCCGCAGAAATTAGTGAAGAAGAAGCCAAAAACGCCATGGAGCGAGCCCAAAAACTTAAAAGTGAAGCCAAAGATCAAGTTAGTTTAGAACAAGCTCAAAGCCTGATCGACCGCTCAGCGGTTCGCTTACAAGTTGCTGGTATCAAACGCCGCAGCCGACGCGGCTAGGCTTCAAACTTTTTAAATTGTATCTACATTTGAATCGTGTGGTTGTATTTGACTCTGTTCACGTTGGGTAGCGACGGAAAATGTAAGTAATAATGCCCTAAATACTTGCTTACGCTCAGTTGGGTCTAAGGGCGCTAATGCGGCAGATTGCGATACCAAAAAGTCATAAAGCTGCCCGTCGGATTTAAGAATGTTCTCTTCAAGTTTCTGGAAATAGTCAGGGCTAAGGCTCTCAAATTCAATCTGCTCAATATAATTGCTTTCTTGTAATGAGGATATATATTCTTCTGGGTTATATAGTGTAGGCACCCTTAACTCCTATCGTATATATAGTGTAGCAACAAGATTATAAAAAAAGTGTGACTTTGCGCACATATCAAATTTGATTTTATTCCCGGTAGTGCTATCCTGTAGGAGTTTGATTAAAATAAGGTGAAAAATGTACGAGGATTTAAGAATGACCGAACAAGGAGAAACTATGTCTGCAGATATTGTAGTCACTGATGCTATTGGACTAGGCTTTGGTGCGATTGAGTCTCAAATAAGCGGCGAACAAGAGGCACGTGACTTAGCGGCACAAGCTGTAGAATTACGACGCGATGTGACTATTGCCGATATCGCAATTTGCATAGACGGCAGGAGCGGTGAATTTTTTGGACCTCATGTAGCGGGTGGAGCTATGACTTTATTAGTTGGTGCTGATGCGGCAGGTCATCCCTACCGCGGTACAAGAATGCTGGAATATGCTTCATCTCAAGGATTTAATTTAGGAGCACACTGCGACGATACAAATAAATCAGCAGGCTTTGTAGGTGGAACAGGTTGTGGTGCGAATGACAAAATGCCGGAAATTGGTATAAATTTTAGTGCAAACAAAGAGTCATTAGGAGAAGTCGTTCAAAGCCTTATGCAGTCGGATTTTGATGAAGAAGTTTATAGTACTTTGCACTTACCGGAAACCGATTCAAGTGAATGGGATAAAAATTTCCTTCGTAATGCTGTAGGAGAGGAAAAAACCGAAACTTTACATGACGACGGTGAAGGCGTGCACGGACATAAAGAACAATTAGTTATTTTTAATTTTAAACAAAACTCTACGATAGATCGAGACGCGTTTGTTAAAGCTACTGGCAAGCAAATTTTTGTCGTTGACGTTTGGTATATAAAAGAACTTGCGAATCGTCTATCGGTTGGTGCTGATTCCGATAGTCAATCCAAAATTATGTACCATGCAATGATGGCATACCAAGCTGCAACTTACATTACTTTATGCAATGGTTCACATCGCGCCGTAGTAATTAATTAAGTATTAAAAAACGATAAAATTTGCATTAACTATTATTTAACGTTATTGTAATTGTATTAATTAAAGGAGGCTTTTTAAGCTATGACAGTGCGATCACGAATCGCGATGCTTGCTGCAGAGTTTTTGGGTACAGCCGTACTCGCAACTGTTGCAATCAATGTATCGCGTTCACAAATAGGTATAGGCTACTTTGTAGCTATTGCCGTAGGTGCCACATATGCACTTTTGGTGTTAATGTTTGGTGCTGTTTCAGGTGGGCACTTCAACCCTGCAGTGACTATTGGTCTTTGGACACTGCGCAAAATACAAACTTTACAAGCAATTGCTTATTTGGCAGTGCAGATGTTAGCCGGACTTGCAGCCTGGCAGCTTGCTGACTATTTTGTTGGCGGTGAGACTGGACTACGTAGCGTAGCCGGTAACTCATTTGAATGGCGCGTATTTGTAGCAGAAGCTATAGGTACAGCAGTATTTGCAATGGCTATTGCTGCAGCTGTTTTCCAAAACGCTGACGGCTCTAAAGTAGATGATGGCTGGTTCAAATCATCACGTATCGCTACTGTAATGGGTGGTGGTTTGTTCATAGGTGTAATTGTGGCATCACTCGCATCAAATGCGTTGTTGAACCCAGCTATTGCACTTGCAAACCAGTCTTGGTCACTAGCTTATGTTGTAGCACCAATTGTTGGTAGCATCATTGGTATGAACTTGTTTGTACTATTGTTTGCACCAAGTGTTTCACTATTGCCTGCACGTGCAGCTGCATTGAAAGCCCCGGCAGTTGATGTTAGCGAACCAGCTAAGAAGACATCGACAGCTCGTGTTGTATCACGCTCTGCACGCACCAGCAATCGTTCTACGACACGTAAAACGACTGCTAAGCGTAAAACTACCACTACTTCACGCAAACGTAAGTAAGTAGCTAAATCGTTCAATAATTAGCCCTTGGCTTTTGGTCAGGGGCTTTTTATATTGAGCAATATTTTAAAAATAAAAGTTGCTATTTAATTAAGAAATTTATAAATGACCGCATACCTTTTGCGTTAGCAGGATATGAACTAATATCAGGCAAATCAAGATCCATGATATGTTGCCAAACTTTCTTAACTAGTAACTTAAATTCATCGTATTCTGATTGGTTGAATTTAAGTTCCAAAGCGGCAGCACAATTGCCATTAGATAGTGGTTCTATAAATTCTAGAGCAGCACTTTCTACTACGTAATCTCGATATGTATATGAAGTTTCGGCAAGTAAAATGTAAAAATATAGTTGTTGCTTGTAAGCTATAAATTTAGACGTGCTTCCCCACTTTGTGCTCGGTGTACCACTTTTAAAATCAATTATTCTTAGGGTTTTATTTTTTTTATTTACTTCAAGCCGATCAATTTTTCCAGTCAAAATTGCTTCGTCATATGTGCATCCTTCGCGCCTAAAATCTATTTCGATTTCGGCTGATTGATGCAAACGTTCTGGGCAATTATTTAAATATGATTTTAACGCTCTATGTCCACGATCAAAATATATTTTCTTATCAGCTTCGTTCATGAAGCCTCGTTCCATTCGTTTACCAAAAATATCGTATGTTTGCTCAAAATTCATATTAATTCCTGTTAGCCAAGATTTTTGATAATGTTCAAGCGCACGATGTAGGGCGTCGCCGTAGGTACTATCCGGTGATGGTGCTTCAGGAAATTTAAGTAGTGTTCCTAATAAAAATTTGTAAGGACCACTATATTCAATATTTGTAAATGTATTTAAATGCGTAGGGCTCATTATGTAACGGCGTAAGCGTTCTGATAGTAAACTTTTTAATTGTATAGTTAGTTCGCTATGTCGGGAATGCCAAAGTGTGTCAACGTCCAAACGTAGTACATCTGGCTGGCGCTGAGTTAGTACTACTTGTTGATATTTATTCGGGAGTACTGCGCTTAGTCGACTAGTTCCGTCATCGGATTCTTGCATGAATTTAACTGGCAAGTGTTTCTTGCCGGATTCATTCTGTGCGTGACTTGTTGCTATCAGCCCATGTTTGGCTCTTGTAATCGCTACAAACAGCAATCGCCTTAAATTATCATCGCCACTAGATTCATGTCGGATAAATTTAAGGTTCACGGGCAGTTTAAGTTTGTTAGATCCACCTTTGACGCTACTTCCCCACACGTTGTCATGCATACAAGGTAAAAATACGTATTCGTACTCGAGACCTTTGGCTTTGTAAACTGTCTGGAGCTTTACGGCTGAATGGCTTTGAGCAATTGGGTGAGAGTTAATCAACGGCAGCTCTGCTTCTTGGTAAGTGCGGTAAAGGTTGATTAGACTGTCGATGCCTAGTTTGCTGTCTTGACTTGCCTGTTGCTCTCGCAAGTTGCTTCGAATGACACTTAGGTGAGATATAGCTTCATAAAATTCTAGCGAAGAACTGTTAAGTTTTTCGTCAGAAAAATAAAAACTTTTTAAGGGTGAAGTATAGGAATCTTCTTTATACATAAGCGGTTTAGCGCCAGTGATATAGTCGAGCGTAAGTTCCAGTCCATAACTCGTAGAATTGTTTCCTAGCTGCAGTAAAAATTTAATCATGTTCGATAACTGTTTATTTTCTAAGGCCCGTTCTGTCCAACGCTTATTGTCTTCTTGGTGTTTGGCAGAATGTTCCCAATTGATTTTCCAAATTGTTTCAGTCGGTACCTGCCAAAAGTCTATAGATAAAACTTGCGGCAAAAGCTCATCCATAATCGGCATATTGCGAGATTGCGCCGCAATTAAAAATTCACTGATTAGTAAGATGCTTTGAATAATTGGTGTTTCAAATATATTCTCACGTTTTTCGTACGCAACTGGTATTTTATGTTTGTTAAGGAATGGTACTATAGACTCCAAAATGGCATGCTTTGGTGCCAAGATAGCAATTTCGTGGGGCGGTACACCAGAATTTATTTTTTGAGAGATTGTTTCGGCTATCCAGCCGTATTCGGCCGCCTGAGAACTAAATTCGTGTCGAGCAATATGAGCAACATCTGGCAGAGACTTTGCTGCTGCCACAATGTTTTTACTTATACCATCCAGATTGTGGTGCAGTCGCGATTCAATTTGATTAGCAATATTATGAGCAACGTGCAAGATATCAGGATGAGATCGGTAATTTTTGGTTAGGTTGATTATATTTACATCACGAAAAGTAGATAAAAATTTTACCATATTGCCTATTTCGGCACCCTGGAATGCAAAAATTCCTTGGTCATCATCACCAACAGCCATGACATTAGGCCTGCCTTCGTGTACTGGATGATCGGCCAAGCTACGGACTAGTTCAAACTGCACTGCATTTGTGTCTTGAAATTCGTCTAGCAAAATATATTGAAATCGTTCTTGCAGGTTGAATATTAATTCAGGCTTTGATTGTAGGGCTGCCAAAGTTCTAAGGATCATGTCATTAAAGTCATATTGGTTTGTTCTGTCGAGCGCTTCTTGGTAGCGTTCATATATTTTTGCTAATGACAACATGCGATCACTTAACTCGGGGTCTGTAAATGTCCACTGATCTGATTCGTCTTTTTGCAACCAGTTATTTTTCCATACTGTCAGTGGCTTAGTAGAATTCTGTTCTTTTGATTTTTCTAAAGCTTGAGTTAAATCTGCAGAAGCTATACTAGCTATGTTTTTACTAGATGTGAGTAATAGCTCTAGGATATCGTTAAATAAGTCATTGGCAGCGTCAACTTTGCGTGGCATCATTTTGACTGCGCCATATATTTCTTGGATTCTTGGAGACAATTTGGCGCATACCTCTGCATTGTCGGTAGCAATTTTTCTAAGTTCTTTTGCAGATACATTAGCTTGCTTAAGATCCGATATTGTCGAAATCAAACTGCGCAAGAAGTGTCTAGAAGATCTCAGTGGATCAGTAAAAGGAAGTGAATCGACAATATTTTTGGTAATTTCTAATTGCCCTAGTTCGTTTATTGAGCGTTCCATGCGGGTGTCTTCGCCCGTTTCCATATTTATAGTTTCAAAATAATCAGGATAAGTTAAGATAACATCACTTGCAAAACTGTGATAAGTGTTAATGTGAACATCGTAAGCCGCGTCACCGATCATAGAGTTAAGGCGTTCGCGCATATTCATAGCCGCTGCGTCGGTGAACGTCAGGCACAAAATACTTTGCGGTAAGGTATCAGTCTTGCGCAGTATATTTGCCACCCTTGCACTTAGCAGTTGAGTCTTGCCGGTACCAGGTCCTGCCAAAACTAACAAAGGTCCATCTACTGCATCGACAGCTTTTCTTTGCTCCAGATTCAAATTTTTGTATATCTCGTCAAAAGTCACAGATATATTGTAACTCTATCTGATGAATACTTCACGCCGACAAGTAAACTAAAAATTATGCTTGATGTAAGATTAGTTTTTTAAAAAAATGAACTGAGATGGAAAATCACACTAAAACAATTGTTTTGGAATGTTTGTTACTACTCGTATAGATGATAAGATGTGGTCTAAATGAAAAACGACTTGTATTATTTTGATTTGCCACAGGAGTTAATTGCTCAGACTCCAGCTAAACCTCGGGACAGCGCCCGCCTGCTGGTCTACGATACCGGTAGTGGCAATATTAGCGATAAGTTTGTTTATGATTTGCCAGATATACTACCTAAACAGTCAACAGTTGTAGTAAATAATAGCAAGGTTAATCATTGTAGGTGGCTGTTTGAATCAGGCAAAACCGAATTATTTGTAATCGAAAAAAGTAGCCCAAACATTATTAGAGCATTAGCCCGGCCGGGTCGTAAATTTAAAGTCGGAAGTTTGGTTTGTCTTAACAATTGGCTGACCGCCAAAGTTTTGGCTATCGATAGCGACGGAATAAGAACACTGGAACTTAACTTGCCCCATACAGACATTCGTATCAAAAAAATCGAACACATCCCTTTGCCACCTTATATCGCCCAAAATGATAACTTGGCAGAAGAGTACCAGACAGTATTTGCCAAAAAGTCGGGGTCTGTTGCAGCTCCTACGGCCGGGCTACATTTTACGGAGAAACTGCTGCACAATATAAAAGAACGCCATGATTTTGCGGAAATTACCCTACACGTTGGTTTGGGTACGTTTGCTAAGCTCACTGAAAAAAATATTGAAACCGGCAAACTCCATAGTGAGCATTGTGAGATAAATGCTGAAACAGCAGATATTTTAAATAGATCATCACATATCACTGCTGTAGGTACTACTACGGCTAGGACTTTGGAAACAATGCTTAGTAATTCTGATAATTTTGTGTCTGATAATATTCAAACAGACATCTTTATTAGACCTGGATATAGATTTAAAGCTGTAGATAGTTTGATTACTAATTTCCATTTGCCAAGTACAAGCTTATTGATGCTTGTTGCTGCCTTTATCTCCGACAAAAAAGATCTACCAGAGCATATTGCAATTAGCGAATTACAGAGAATTTACGCCCATGCGATTAACCAAAAGTATCGGTTTTATTCGTTTGGCGATGCAATGATAGTAATCTAGATAGGTCAAGAAGTTCGGTGATTTTATTTAGTTATTTAAGTTTATGATTTTATTGTTGTGTATAAGTACTTGTATCAGATTACAACAGAAGAGTATGCTACAAACAACAATAAGGAGAATCTAATGGAAATTGTTCGAAAATTGGAAGATAAGCTTGCGGAATTATATAAAAGTGCACCAAAGTTGTCCGAAAGTAGTAAAGAAACATTGGTTAAAGTTTGGCCATGGCTTGCATTAATATTTGGTGTTTTGCAGTTATTAAGCGCAATTACGTTATTCAATTGGGCAAGAGCTGCCAGCAGTGTTGCTAACGATCTATATAGGGCTATAGGAGCTGAATCTGCAGCTGTTTCTAGGTTTAGTGTATGGCTATGGATAAGTTTGTTATTCTTGGCCTTAGAAGGCGTATTGCTACTTATGGCTTATTCCAAATTAGCAAAGCGTGAAAAAAGTGGTTGGGATTTATTGTTCCTAGTTGGCCTGCTAAATGTTGGCTACGCCGTCCTCAATCTGTTTATAGACAGAGGAGGAATGTTCGGTTTGATATGGAACTTAGCGATATCAGCTGTTGTATTCTGGCTACTATTTGCGGTGCGTGACAAATATCACGGTTCAGTTGCGGCGCCAAAATCAGCTAATACTCTCGATAACAACCAAGACAAAGTTTAATAATTCAGTAACGTTCTCTCTTTAAAAGTCCCCTAGTTTAATCTAAGGGGACTTTTATATTCCTATATAATTATTATATGTTTGAGAGTTTACCCAAAAAGTCGACAAAGGAGCGCCTTTTAAGATTTGGTCGCAATATCAACATTGTAGGCGCGGTAGCTATTGGAGGAGTGGCATTAGCTATTCCAGGTCCAAATATTGTCTTATCCAGTTGGGCTGCTCTAAATGCGGCTCAAGCTGGTGGTTTTGAATTTCTTCGAAAAAAAGTAAATTAATCTATAGCGTTAACTTTTGTGGCGCAAACTAGACAATTTTCCTCTTGCCTTAGATCAGCGGCCAATCGATTGGTGGCTTTCCACCACGGTTCAATATCTAGATAACCTATCCAGTCGGCTGCTCGTCTTAGCATCCAGCCAGCTAAGCCGTAAATATGTAATTTACCCCAGACAACAACTGCCCAATTATGTCCAACTGGCGTAACATAAATTGGCAGTTTTGGCTTGTAGGCATATGGGCGTTTACCATCGACGTGACGTTTTAGATTATTTGTGACATACATTGCATCATGCATGGCTGTTTGGGCCATGCCACTATATTTTGTATCTGCATTGTCGCCAATCACAAACACCCCTGGCCAAGCCTGCAGCAATTGATCTACTTGCACGCGACCGTTAGGGCTGAGCTGGAAGTGGTTATCTGCAAAAAACGGGTTGTTGGCCATGCCAGCTGTCCAGATAACGGTATGTGACCTAATAGGTTTACCATCCAGCAAAAGTGTATCAGCCGACTGAGATTGTACTGGCCTGCCGAAGTATATTTTGACTCCTAGTTTTCTTAATCTACGGGCAAGTTTGCGCGAAACAGATTTAGGCATACGTGGCATTAGCCGCGGTGCAGCCTCTACAAGGTCGACATGGACTTTTTTGCGTGTACGGATGCCATGCATTTTTCGAAGATTCTTAATATATTGAGGTAGAGCTCCAGCCAGTTCTACACCGGTTGGACCGCCGCCTATCAC
>JALYQY010000018.1 GCA_030855585.1 bacterium
AAGAAGCCTACATACCGTTGCAGGACATGCAGAAAAGAATACAGTCGCCAAAAACTACATGACGGTATTGATACTCACCTTGGTAGTCTGGGATTTTTACCAGATGACGCTGCGTTCAAACGTGCACTAATAAAGGTATGGCGTAACCAACGTGGCTCAGTAGTCCAGCGAATAAGTGCGTTGGAGGCGAATAAGGCACGGATCGAGAATAACATTCGTAACACCGTGAGCGAATATTCGAAAGAACCCGACGGAGCTGTCAAGAATGGCTTACGTATATTACTTGAAGATTATGACAAACAGCTAGAAGCTATAAAGGTAGACATCACGAATACCCAGAATGTCGATATGGAGAGTGAAGATTTCGTTAGATTCGCCATGAACTTTACTGAGCAAATTAAGGATAAATGGTGGTCTATCTCTTTTGACGAGCGTAAGGGGGGTGAACAAATTTTGTTTAATGGTGAATTTTATGTAGATAATTCTGCAAAAGTTCACACCCCCAAATTAAGCACGATTTACACCTTAGGGACAAATAAAAACGACCCCAATGGAGTCGATTTTAACAAATTGGTGGAGCTGGCGGGTATGATCCCGCGTCCATTCGGTTACTTATTGGCTTTCTACAGGCTTATCTAATCTACTTGGTTTCTTAAGCTGCTCATGATTGAAATTAGCAAAAACATGAACCGCTGCAATCCTAAATCTTAGCAAATACTATGGATCACAGTATATGAGCGATCAGAAAAATATAAGACTGGGTCATTCTATCTGATGTCGAATTATCAGCCGCTGACTAAAATTAGGCAGCTTGCATAGCAAGCTTAGGCGCGAAAGCGCTAGCTACTTGCTGTGCGATAGATTTCAGAGATTCTGCATCTATTTAGTTTGTCCGGATAACGTTCAGACAATCCGGCCTGCTTACACCAACTTGTAAATGTCCAAATGTCGAAGCAATTCAGCCCCATAAATCCCATTGCTGGGTAAGGTATATTATATAACACTTATACTGCTTATGTCCAGAGTCATTCGGCCTTAACGTAAGCATCATATAGAGTTTTCCAGTCTGACAAAGCCAGCGCTTGAGCCCTAAGATGTGGATCGATATTAGCTTTAGCCAGCAACGCTTCAACTTCAGGCTTGGATACACTGAGCCCACTGCTTAAACTGCTGCGCAGCTTTTTTCGCCTTTCTGAAAACCCAGCTTTTACTAATTTGAAGAATATCTTATCATCTACAGCATAACGTGGTTTACCTAAATGAGTTAGACAAAGTATTTGCGAGTCTACCTTTGGTGGTGGTGTAAATAAATTGGCTGGCACTTTTGCGCCTAAAGTTGCATCGGCATAAAGTTGCACGCTAACACTAAGCAAGCTCATATTGCCAGGTACTGCACAAACTCGTTCGGCAACCTCTTTCTGTACTAGTAGCGACGCAAACAAAAAATGGTTTGGCATCTCGCACAATAACCGCAGCAAATTACTTGTAAGATAATAAGGTATATTAGCTGCGACCTTATAACCACTTGGCAAAGATGAAAAATCAAATCTTAAAATGTCAGACTGGTAGAGTATAAAATCAGGATTATTTTTAAACTTTTTACGCAGTCCGGGGACTAACTCTTTATCAAATTCAACTGCAATCACTTTTGCACCCTTACCTAATAATTGCCCTGATAGAGTGCCTAGACCTGGCCCAATTTCCAGTACAGTATCGCCACTTTGAACATTAGCCGCTTCAACCATATCGTTTAATATAATTTCGTCGTGCAGCCAGTGCTGACCTAAAGATTTTTTTGTAACAACAACACTCATAGATTTTGTAATTTTATGCCCACGACAATATTATTATTTATGACATTTTGAACTTTAATGTTAAAAGTAATAAAAATAATTTCAAACAAGCTTTGCAAATATTTCACAGCATTACCACCAATGATTTTTCACCCAAAAATTATATGCCGCTTGCCAGTTCCCATATCTGCCAACTGCGTATCCATTACACCATTTAAGCTGCGTTACAGCATTGGTACGCCAATCATCCCCTGCTGATGCCATTTTGCTTCCAGGCAATGCCTGGCATAAACCGTAGGCGCCGGAAGATGAGTTTTGGGCAAACAAATTCCAACCAGATTCACGACTGATGATAAAGTTTACATATGCATGGTCACTGGCACGGATACCAGCCCCGTTCATAACCGCAGTCTTATCGCTTGGAATTGAAATTGCTGTTCCGCGAGCTTGGATTTGCTTAACAGGCTCAGTCACAATGACTTCCTGTATCACTTTACGGCCGATTTCACGGCCATTTTTAAGCTCGAGCTGATACGTTACGGATTTCTTGCCCGGTGATCCTTTTTGACGTAAAACTGTCGTTCCAAAAGAAAGCGTTTTGTCTTCCACGACTTCTTCTGGCATTGCTATTTCTTGCTCCTCGGTAATAACTTTTGTGCCAAAACGCGTGACAAAAATCTGTAATTTAGCAGAAAGCTTGGTGTTTAGCCCAGGTTTTACACTATCATTTTCGTCAAGATTCACATTCTTTTCATCCAGCAGTTCGCCAACTGTCTTGGCATGTGTCCGAAGTGACAAGGGTGCTCCGTACAAATTGACGTTGACCGGTGTCGATCTAATGATGCTAATTTTGTGTGCAATGCCTTCACGCAAAAAATCACGGCTTGGTCGCGATTCTACTAAATCCTCAGGAAACAGCTTAAATCCAGCTTGTTCGGCAATACTCCTAGGAGTTTGCCCAGCACTATAGGCAGTAACTCTTTTGCCTCCATCATCAATTATTAACGGTGCGCCTCTATACACGTTTATTCTAAAGTTATCCTCTTCAATGGCTGTGTCCATGCTAGGCTCTACAAGATCGCCAGCATTAATAACTACCCCAGCATTTGCTAAAAAATCACCAACAGTTAATTCTCGTGTAGGTAGTATTTGTGATTTATTGTCGCTGTGCAAAATCACAATATTGGCATCACGTTTTTTGAGTATGACAGCACTGCTTCTTAAGGTAACGCCTAAAATCACTAAAATTCCCACCACAGAAATGCCTGTTAAAATAGGGATTATTTTTGGATGCTCACGGTAGCGATTTTCCATTTTGCGAGCCCAGCGCCTCGAACGTAATTTGTACCGCTTCAGTTTATAATTCACGTGCCTAACCTAACATACATAAGTCAATTTATAATTTAAGACAACTATATTATACCATTTTTCACGCAAGCTTTACCCGTCTATCATTAAGAAAATTTTCCAACCCATATCTGGCATCTTTATTTAATTTGGTTGTTTTTAGCTGCTGATCATTAAACCAATCGCAAGACACTATCTCTATACCGCTGCGAGTCGGTTCTGCAGCATTTATTAGCGATATTTTTAAAAAATGGGCCTGATATGTCAAACCGTGTTCGCTATGTTTAATATCACCAACGGTTATCAAGTCGGATTGATTAATTTCTATCCCCGTTTCTTCCTTTATCTCTCGGCATGCTGATGCCTTGATCGATTCGCCTCTTTTAACTCCTCCCCCAGGCAAGCCCCAGGAACTATCTCCCAGCCAGCCTTTTACCAGCAATACCCGACCCGTATTGTCGGTAATTATTACTCGGGTTCGATTAGGAGATCTTTTAAAGTACATCCACCAAAACGGCCATGCCAACCAAAAAATTAATCCTCCAAGTAAAGTCCATGCTTTGATCATAATTTAGATTACTTCCAGCGGAGCAAATGCTACATTAAGCTTCTTGATGCCCTTTGTCTTAAAATGCACCGCCACGTTATCTCCATCTACTTCTACAACAACCCCTTCGCCAAACGCATTATGGCGCACCCGATCGCCTTCATTCATTTCGGGTACATAGCGCGGCTCATTTGATTTTGAACTATTCATGGGCGCCGCAAAACTTTCTGACTGCTCTTTGCTAACTGTCGTATTATCTATTTCCGATAAAAATCTTGAAGGTGGATTATACAAAACTCCACCGTACAATGCTCGGCTGGTAGCATATAGCAAATATAATTCTTGGCGAGCTCTTGTCATGCCAACATACATTAGCCGTCGTTCTTCTTCCATTTCTTTTTGATCATAAAGGGCTCGACTGTGCGGCAAGACTGTTTCTTCTAGCCCCGCTATAAAAACTACAGGAAATTCCAAGCCTTTAGCAGCGTGCAAAGTCATAAGTGTTACCGCATTGGAGCTCATATCAGCACTATCTAAGTCACTAACTAAGCTTACTTCTTCCAAAAATCCGTCCAGTCCTACATCTTGGTAAGCTTTGGCAACCGATATTAGCTCGCGGACGTTTTCCTGACGAGATTCACCCTGCATTGTTCCGTCGTCCAAATACGTCAAATAATCTAAACGTCTGAGTAGGCTGTCAATTATTCCAGAAACAGCCGTATCATCCATGAGTTCACGGTACTTAATTATCAAATCGGCCAGATCGGAAAATCCAGCCCTAGCTTTCGGAGTTAGGCCGGGGCATTCACTAATTGTTTGAAGAGCCATTAACATGCTGCCCGATGCTTGCGCCCACGCTCGGAAGGCTTCTAAGGATTTAGGCCCCAGACCACGGCTTGGCACGTTGGCGATACGTTCTATACTTACCGAATCTTCCGGTTGAAATATTACTCTTAGGTAAGCAATTATGTCTTTGATTTCTTTTCGATCATAAAACCTTACACCACCGACTACTCGATATGGTATGCCGTAACGAACGAACATTTCCTCAATCGCACGACTTTGGGCATTGGTTCGATATAACACTGCGTAATCGCTGTAACGACGCCGCTTAGCACTTACCATCGATTCGATTCGACGAATAATTGCCTCACCCTCGGCATGCTGATTAGCTGTTTGCAAAACTTGCACTGGTAAGCCGCTACCTTCTTCTGTCCATAGCTTTTTGTCGGAACGGTTTTGATTTTTGGTAATAACGGCGTGAGCAGCCTCAAGAATAGATTTGGTGCTACGATAATTTTGTTCTAATTTAATAACCGCCGTTTTAATATGATCGCGCTCAAAGTTTAAAATATTACGAAAATCGGCGCCGCGCCAACTATAAATACTTTGCCAATCGTCGCCGACAACGGCAATATTACGATTCTGATTAGTTAATAACTTGACTAATTTGTACTGAGCCCCATTAGTGTCTTGGTATTCATCTATCATAACGTAGCTAAATTGCTTCTGCCATTTTTCTCGGATTTGCTCTACAGATTCCATCAATTTAACTGTTTTTAAAATCAGATCATCAAAGTCCAAACCACCAGCTTTTTTAAGCGTCGTCTCATACAGCGGATAGACTTTGGCTGCTGCCTCTTGAGTAGGCGAGCCAACTAATGATTTGTACTCACTCGGTCCGACTAAATCGTTTTTTGCATTGCTAATCAAATTTGCAATCGCGCGCGGTGGAAAAGCTTTTTCGTCCAAATGAAGTTGTCTAGAAACCTGCTTAATTGCACTCAGACGGTCCGATTCATCAAATATCACAAAATTTTTAGGCACGCCGATATGCTCGCCATCTTGGCGTAAAAGCCTAACGCAAATACCATGGAACGTTCCCATAAACGGCATAAAACTCCTGTTGCCAGCGTCAGCTTCAAGCAAGCTTGCTATGCGCTCACGCATCTCTTTGGCGGCTTTATTAGTAAATGTCACCGCCAAAATGTTATAAGGTGTAGCCTTATGTGTAGCAATAAGATATGCAATTCTATGCGTCAAAGTCTTGGTCTTGCCACTACCAGCACCAGCTTGAATAAGCAGTGGCCCTTCAGTAGTGGTTACAGCACGCTGCTGCTCAGGATTCAAACCATTAAGTAAATAACTAGCATCCACCGACGCTTGTTCATCAGCCCACGGATCAATAATCGGGCTGTCCATAATACTCAAAGACATCCGTTAATTGTAACAAAAATGAAGCACTAATAGTTTAAAAACTAACCGAATCGACAAGTTTCAAGAAATCTGGGTAAGAAGCTTCTTTTTTATAACTTCCATAGCCTGCGTCTGCTGATTTTGATGAATAGAAAAGCTGTAGTAATTTTCCATCATTTAACCATTCATAAGTCACGCCGTCGGTCGTATGCCCGGAATCATAGCGAATTACTTTTGTACCTGAGATTGTTACAACTTCTACTGAATCGACGTCATAGTATTGTGGTACTTCTTCACTTTTTCTTAATTCCAATAAGTCATCTATGGTTTTGATTGAAGATACTTTGACTCCATATGTTTCATCGATATAATCAAAACCAATTGATGCTCCTGCCAATATTAATAATTGGCCAACATCGGCTTCTTTGTAATCCGATGTCGCAATCCACGTTCTGCCTTTGTCTTTGCCCTCATATCTGGTCCAGCTAGTTGGATAACTAAATTTAAATCCTTTGGGGTCTGTATACTGGCTTAGTCCATCAACCACTGGGTCCTTGATTTTCCTATCTGTTATCACACGGGCTACTGCTGCAGGTTCATTTACTACGGGCTCAGTGTTTGCCTTTGGTTCATTAGTTATGGCTACTGGTTGCTGAACCGAAGTTTGGCTTTCATTATTCTCCCAAGGCAAATCGTAATCTATTAGGCCAGCCTTAATAGCGCCGTAAACACCCGATAATATCAATACTAAAACCAAGGCTACAATCAATATTCCTTTGCCGCTTTTGCCAGCTGCAGACTCATGGCTAATTGGTACAAAATATTTTTTGCTTTCAATTAATTCTTGGGTTCCTTCATCGCGTTTATTTTGGTTTAAGTCTTTTTGTTCCGACTTATCTTTGTATTTTTCTTCTGCTTCTTTTGCTAGTGCATCTACAGTCGCAGCGTCAGAAATTACCGAATCATCCACTTCTGGCTCGGATTTTTTGGGCGCTGGTGTTACATCAGCCTTAGTAGCTATAGCAGCTGCTGGCGGACCTAACGCTATGGCTGTACTTGGTGCTATGTCTGACTTTGCGCTATCTGAATCAGCGGTAGATTTATTAATTGCGGCTTCCATTTGCTCGGTTAACTCATCCGTACTTGTAGATTCTTGGTTCAGAACATCAGTACTAATACTTACCGAGTCAGATGAATTATCAGTAACGGTAATGGGCTGAATTACTTTTCGGGCAGCGGAGGGAGTCATTGTTTCAGAAGGTTTGCCTTCAGCTTTGGCAGATTGACTAATTGACTGGGCAACCATCGGTGCAATTACAGGCCTGGAAGTTGTTACTATTTTACCTTTGCCCGGTTTTGCGACATCGAATACCTTGGTATCTTCAGTGAACTTTTTGGTCATGTTAGGATGTTTCTCCTAATTCGTGTCTCAATCTATAAGCCGTGTCCACTACGCCAGAGAATTTATGATAATTTGTGCTTGCTCCGCCTACTAGCGCGCCATCACAACCTTCAAGAGCTAGGTAGCCACCGGCTGTTTGATTATCGACACTACCTCCATAAAGTATACGGATTCGTTGAGCGGTTTTTTTGCCATAAAGTTCTGTAATTTGCAGCCTAATATAATCCATCATTTCCTTAGCCTGATCTGGTGTGGCAATTTCACCTCCGAATGTAGAAATTGCCCAAACAGGCTCATAAGCTATTACTATATCTTCAACGTCCGAAGATGTCAGATTTTTAAGTGCAGTAACAACTTGATCATGTACTACCCGCTTAGAATGCTTGGCAACCCGTTCTGATTTGGTTTCTCCTACACATAGAATTGGCGTTAATCCGTTTCGGACTGCTGCAGACATTTTTTCGGTCACATCAGCTAATGATTCGTTAAAAATTAACCGCCTCTCAGAATGGCCTACTAAAACGTAATGCACAAGGTCTCTGAGCATTGTCATACTAACTTCGCCGGTAAAAGCACCCTCGTCTTTGTGATAGGCGTTTTGAGCAGCTAGGCGGAACTTACGTCGGTCAATTTGCAGACTCAAAGGCTGGAGTAAAAACGCATTAGGCGCCAAGACTACCTCTACATCGCGGTATATTCTAATCCGCTCCTGTAAACGGTGCAACAAAACACTAGCTTGCATTGTATTCAAATGCATTTTCCAGTTACCAACGATAAGCGTTCGCTTCATAATACTTATGTTAAGTGTACCATGATGATCATTTTTTTAAATATTTTCTAAATCCAATTTCAAAATTTATATACCTAGACCATATTGATCATAATTATTTATCTTTATTCTCTATCAAGTAATGCTTCTACTCCTGGTAGACTCTTGCCTTCCATGAGCTCTAAGCTAGCCCCACCGCCTGTTGATACGTGATTAAATGCTTTGGTTAATCCACGCCCTTCAACATAAGCAACCGTGTCACCACCGCCTACAATCGTAAATGGACGATGTCCGTAATGGCCCAAAAGTGCTTCCATGACAATATCGGTACCATGGGCAAACGGACCAACTGGATCATTATTTTTACCGTCTACCTCTGCCACTCCTAGCGTACCGTTCCAAACTACTGTTTGCGAAAGCTGTACGCCCCCAGCAATAAACGATGCAGAAAATGGACCAATATCCAATATTTTTTCATTAGCTTTAACGTGCCGAGTCTCGGCTTTTGGTTGTCTAGGGTATGATTCGATATCGGCGATTGCATTAGTGTTCCAATCAACAATTCTAGTCGACTCCGGATTTTCTAAGTCAGTTGACACTACACCATCTTGCGGCAAATAAAATGCAAATTGCTGTCGCTCAGATTTTTGTTGGGCTAGCTCAATGATCTCTTTGGCCAATGGCACATCGTCAGGTTCGGCCA
Source organism: bacterium (assembly GCA_030855585.1). GTDB lineage: Bacteria > Patescibacteriota > Saccharimonadia > Saccharimonadales > JACDBH01 > JALYQY01. Next base: position 8,758 of record JALYQY010000018.1, read on the forward strand.
AACTCTTGCCAGTCTCAATTCCTTGGGCTAGCAAAAAGGTGTTTGCCATAGCACCGCCAACCGCTACAAAATCGGCAATTTCAATAAATTTTTTTAGTACTACGATTTTGTCGGATATCTTGGCGCCTCCAACAACTGCCATCAACGGCCGCTGCGGATTACTCATAACATTAGTTATGGTATCTACCTCTTTTTCTAATAACAAACCGGCGACACTCGGCAAATATTTTGGAATCTCAGATACCGATACAGCCCCGTGATGCACAACTCCAAAAGCATCTTGTACGAATACCTCACCATAAGACGCCAATTTTCGGGCAAAAGCCTCATCATATGCTTCTTCTTCTGTATGAAAACGAACATTCTCAAGCAATAATATCTGGCCAGGTTGTAACGCATTCACCTTTTCGGCCGTCTCTGCACCCACGCAATCGTCCGCAAAAAGCACTTCTCGGTCAAGAAGTTGGCTTAAACGCTCAGCCACAGGCTTGAGTGAATATTTAGGGTTTGGCTTGCCATCGGGGCGCCCAAGATGAGACATAATTACTATCGAACAAGCATGCTCTAGCAGATAGTGAATCGTTGGCAGGCTCATGCTCAACCTGTAGTCACTTGCAACCTTGTTGTCTTCAATCGGCACATTATAATCAGCGCGTACAAGAACCCGCTTGCCATCCAGATCGATATCACGGACGGTTTTTTTATTAAAAGACATTCCCACCCCCCCTAAATTTTTATTCGAGCACCCTAACTTTAATTGTATCTGTAGTACCAACAACTCCTGGATACTGACCAGCACATATAACAATAATGTCGCCAACTGACAGAACCTTTTTTGACTGCAACCAGTTTGTTAGCTTTGAAGCCGCCTGCTTGTCATCAGGCCTTACATAGCTCTTGCAACTATAAACAATTGCCAATTGTTGTGCGGTTCTGTCGGAAGAAGTTACGGCAATTGTTGGTAAGCTTGATCGCTGGGACGAAATCTGCAAGGCAGTTGAGCCGGACTTTGTTTCTGCTACTACAGCACTTGCCTTTAATGATTTTGCCAAACTAATTACCGCCGACGAAATGGATTTTTGATTAGACGAAGGTTCATCGCTAATATCACCTACAAACACTGTCTTAAGTGGAGCGTTTTGCTCAGTGTATAAAATAACTCGCTTCATTACTTCTACCGATTTAATCGGATAACGGCCGCTGGCAGTTTCATCACTTAGCATTACGCAGTCGGCACCTACTAAAACTGCAGTTGCGACGTCCGACACTTCGGCTCGAGTTGGTTCGGGAGATTCCATCATGCTAAACAGCATCTGAGTAGCTACAATTGTGGGCTTAGCATACTTTATGCCCAAGCCAATTAGTTTGCGTTGAATAATCGGCACACTCTCAGCCGGTGCCTCTACCGCCAAATCGCCTCGAGCAATCATGATTGCGTCGGATTCTTTTACAATTGCATCGATATTCTCTACTGCCAATTTGGTCTCAAATTTGACAATAAGCCTAGCGTAAACCCCTATGTTTTTCATAATTTTACGCATCGACCGTATATCTTCGGGTGTCTGAACAAAGCTCTGGGCTACATAGTCGATATCTTGGGTAGATATATATGCCAGATCTCCCTTGTCTTTTTCGGTGATAACATCGCCGCCAAAATCGGTATCTGGCAAGTTCAAACCCTTCCGCTGTAATAAGATTCCGTCATTTTCGATACGTACATGCAACAATTTGCCACGTATGCTCGTAACCTTACCGGCAACTTTGCCGTCATACAAATACAGCCGCTCACCGCGTTTTACCTTTTTGCTCAAATCATACTGAATTGGGATGGTACCATCGGCAACATAATCGGCTTTGTAGCCTAATATTACTTCCTGGCCTTCTCGTACATTGATTATACCGTCAAAATCACCCAAGCGAATTTTTGGGCCCTGTAAATCGGCAATTATAGCAACCGGTTTGCCATATTGCCTGCTAGCTTTTCTGATCCATTTGATTTGTTGCGTACGCTCATCATGGGTTCCATGGCTAAAATTAAGCCTCAGACCATTGGCACCGGCTTTAATCAAACCCAAGATCGACTCATAAGAATTAGTTGCCGGCCCGACGGTAGCAATGATTTTTGTCCGCTTATAATTATCAAGCGACACAATCGGAACTTTGTGTGTAGTATACATATCTTTATCCTATTTTAACTGCTTATCTAGTTAGGTAAAAGCTTTTTATCTGATTTTGTGCTTATGACTGTGCTAATATTCAAATATAAACGGAGGTGAAAATGACAAATTTTATAAGCAGATTTTTAATCGCAGGCGTACTTATGGCGGCTATCGATTTTGTTTGGCTTGGACTGGTAGCAAATAATTTTTATCGTTCACAAATAGGCAATCTACTTCTTGATAAGCCAAACTTACCAGCCGCCGTATCTTTTTATGTGCTTTATGTTGTTGGTATAGTGTTATTTGTAATTAATCCAGCCATAGAAAAACAATCATGGCAGCACGCATTAACATATGGATTTTTGTTTGGGTTAATAGCTTATGCTACCTATGATTTGACTAATCTAGCAGTAGCAAAGGGCTACACTACAAAACTTGCAATCGTAGACATGGCCTGGGGCAGCTTCCTTACGGCTTTAGTGGCTGTCGGTAGCTATTGGGTTGTAACCAAATGGATTTCGTAGGCTTTTTTACAAGATTGGGCTTAGGATTCGTCGGCGCCACTGTCGTCATGACAATACTTTTTATCAATGCTCACAAACGCAAAAGATACGATGTAGTTGACGTAGGTTGGGGGCTAGCTTTTATTGCTGTCGCTATTTTGAGCTTAATTATTGTTCCTCAAGCTGATTCAAACGTTTTGATATTAAGATTATTATTTGCTTTGATGGTAGTTATTTGGGGATTGAGGTTAAGCATGCATATCTTAAAAAGACATCTCAAATCCAAACAAGAAGACAAACGCTATGTAGAGATCCGCAAAAACTGGAAAACCGACCACATGCTTCTTAGAATTTACACCAGCCTGTTCTTCTTCCAAGCCGTCCTAGCAAGCTTAATTATGATACCGGTAGTAATGTTAATGTCACATGACAAAGCTCCAACAAACTGGCTACTGATACTGGGATTAATTATATGGATTATAGGATTTGGGATTGAAATAATAGCAGACAGACAATTGCGCAGTTTCGTTTCTAATTCCGATAATAAAGGCAAAATTATGAACAAGGGGCTTTGGGCATATTCACGTCACCCTAATTATTTTGGAGAAGTTACATTGTGGTGGGGCTTTGGAATCGTTGCCTTAGGTTTGCCTTACGGATTTATAGGATTGATTGGTCCCCTAGTAATAACTTGTTTGATTTTGTTCGTTTCAGGCATACCGCCAACAGAAAAAGCCTTTGCCGGACGACCTGGCTGGAATGAATATGTTCGCATTACCAGCGTTTTGATTCCTTGGTTTAAGCGAAAATAGTCTATATTGCCAAGTATTCTTGAGTTATCCCTCCTATTGATGGCTATTTTTTGACAATCTTCAGCTTAATTTATTCAGACTTCACAAATGATAATATAGCCTTACGCCGACGTGCCTAAATATTTTATTGGTCATCCTTAGCCACTAGATTTACAACGTAGTTGTTGCTAATATCATCAGTTAGAATCAGGAGATGAGGATATTGCAACTGGCATTGTAGCAAGGTAAAGTCAGCGATAGAATAGTTCTATAAAGCTTTATCTGCGAAGACTACAAGTCGCTCAGAAAAACTATTATTTGCCGAGCTCCAACTGCCTGTGCAAGTTATCAAATTTAAGTGCGCACCATTAGAGCTCGTAAAAACCTCCTCCGGCTTTTCATTTAGTTTATACTCTCTGATTTTTTGCACAACAAAACGAATAGACTGTTTTTGCTCATCGATAATTATTATATTGTCGCCTTTTTGGAGTTTGTCAAGATCAATAAATATACCGGGTACACCTTTGAGTCCCGTCCGGTGTCCGGCAACCACAGCACTCCCCTCGTTACCCGGCATAGCACCAAGTTTATACCAACCAGCATTAGAGATATTTTTCGGTGAAGCCATGTCACCGGCTTTCGTCAGTCCAAGTAAATCGATCTTCGCATCGACTCCAATCCTAGGTATTTGAATGCGGACAGGCCTGCTCGGATTGATATTTGCTGTGTCTGTCGGTGATGCAACTGACGGCACGACTTTTCGAGTGGCCTGGACAATTTCCGGGGCTGAAGGATTGAACCGATTGGAGACCACACCGCACATGACGGCAAAGCCAAGCAAGCAGACAACTGCCACCAGTACACTACTCGGCACAACCTTGGAAGGTTTTTTTCCTAATTCATATTTGCGGCGCATACAACGTCCCCCCTCGTAGGTCTAGGCATTTTTGCGGATTAATGCGATAAGGGTAATACTCAAAACGACTGCGGCCGCGGAGATTATTAAGCTTGAAGTGTTACTAGACTGTTCGCCGAGCCCGGTGTTAGGTAATCCGGGTGTCTTGACAGTAGCAGCTTGGCAGTTCGGAGCTGTGATTGTATCGGCCGCTGTAGAAATAGTGCCCCCAAATGAAAGTGCTCGACCCGTCCAATTAACATTATTGCCGACCGTGTTGCCTGAGGCAGCAATAACCGTGCCTAAGAATGTCGAGTCTGCCCCTAATGTTGTCGCCTGCGTCGGAGTCCACCAGACATCACAAATTGACGCCCCATTTGCAACCGTCACAATGGAGTTAGCAGATGTACTAAGCGCCCCGTCCACTCGGAATATGTACGTACCGACTCCACTAAGAGTTATTGTTCCGCCGCCACCGACTGAATCACCTCCAGTTATACAGTAGACACCAGGAGTATAGACGCCGACCGGACCATGAGTTGTGTCGGAAGCCAGGTCAATCGCACCAGGCGCAAAATTAAAGGTACAAGGTTGACTGTTCAGATTGGAGAGTGCTGTGTTCTGGTCAATCCCTGCCTGATTATACGTCGAGCCGCCAGCAAAGGTGGTTCCATTGACCGTCGGCGCAACTGCCGGCGGAGTTGTGTAACCTAAATCTCCGGTCAGTGTAGTACCGGCGACAGTATTGGTATAAGTATCTGAGAGAATGACGAATGACTTGGCTGCACCAAGATCCGGCGAGGTAGCTGCATTAGCAACCGGTGTTACTCCAATTAGCTGGACGCCTAAAAGTATCGATACCACAGAAAGCATTGTTAAAATTTTCAAAATTTATATCCCTTCACAAAGTTATTTTTATTATTATATAACGTAAGTTTACCATAAACATTACGTGTTAGATATTAACTACTGATATACAAACTAACTTCTATTAAAACGAGACCCCTAGCCAAATGAGTCTCTTTTGGTGATCCAAGGAGAATACTAAATTATATTGCGCCGTTGCAATATGGTTGCCGGGCAATAATGAACTGCCTTACCGAGTTCTGTTTTACATTCGTGAACCCACCAAGGAGAATCGCCCACATTCTGCTGGCCCCGAACTTCATGATTGAAAACAAGTTCTAATCAGATGATTCGTTTCCAAACTGCCACTGGCAGTTTTCACTCCTATTCCGACGGAAATAAGATAGGTTCGATTCCCATGGAGTAACAAATTAAAAACTCACCACAAGGGTGAGTACTTAATTTGGTGACCCCAAGGAGAATCGAACTCCTATTTCCGGGATGAAAACCCGATTTCCTAACCGTTAGAAGATGGGGCCGTCTTTATTAAACAACCAAAAAATTGTAACATAACAGAGGTAGGCTGTCCAGAAGAAAGCCTCGGGCTAATTAGTAAGGTTTTTTGTTTAGAAGCGGTCAGTCACGATGCTTTTAAAAACAATAGGATAGTATCATAAAAACAAAGTTGCAGCCAGCACCTTAACTAAGGTAACTGGCTGCATTTATATTTGGAAGGGAGGGGTTTTTGTTTTAGCCTCGGCGTCGGTTGACTAGGTAGTGCACTGCAGCACCAGTCATCGATGTACCTAGGAACATACCAGCTACACCAGCTACACCAGTCTTAGGCAAAGTCTTTACACCTTTTACCTGTGGCTTTTTACAGTCAGGGCTTTCTAGTGGTAGATTTGGGTTGTAAGGACAAACTTCAGGTTTCTTACAGTTAGGGCTTTCTGGAGGAAGGCTTGGGTTGTAAGGACAAACAGGTACTTCGTTGACAGTAACTCTTTGTTCACAGTTTAGGTTAGTGTTGTCGCCTTTGTCGGTTTTGACAGTAACTTTAACTACGAAGTCACCTTCTTGAGTTGTTGCGTACGCAAATGTATTGCTAGAAGTGTTCTGGACAACATTGTTGTTGACACGGAATTCATAGCTTTGAACTGTAGCGTTCTCTACTAATGCTGTTGCTGTGAAGTTGATTGTTTCACCCTTCTTTACAGAAAGTGCTGAAGCGGTCAGTGAAACACATTTTACTGTGACACAGACTACGCGGACATTTCCGCCAGCAGTATCTTCTTTAGGAGGAGTTAGATCACCATCTACACGAACTCGGTTGGTGAAAGCAGTATCACCACACTCTTCTTCAGAAACCATAACGGTTGCCTGGAAGGTGATAGTAACTGTTGCACCTGCATCAACTTTGGCTAGCGTGTAACCGCTACCAACAAGGCTGTTACCAGCTGTACCAACGTTCTGACCATTCACTGCTACAGAACCGCCAACAAATTTGTGGGTGTTTGGCAATGTGTCTTTTACTAATACATTTGTATCAGCAACTTTGCCAGTGTTACGAACAGTAATTTGATAAGTCAAAGTGCTGCCGTTTTTGAATAGATCGTCTTCAACCCATGATTGGTTGTTAGCAGAACGAATTTTCTTTTCTACTTCGATGCTTGGCTTGTCCCAAGTAACTGGGTTACCGCAAGAGCTTAATACTGCCCATGCTGGAGAACCGTTTTCGTAACCTACAAATGCATCGATTTGTGTGCTAGAACTAGCAAACGAAACGCTTGGTGAGCGCATAAATGCACCTGTACCAGGTATTGCGGTGCTGCCTGGCTTGTTTACTCGGCCAGCAGTCTTGGCGTTTACACCAATCAACTTGCCATCTAGCCATACTGTATTGTCAGCACGAACGATACCACGCTTGTGGTTAGTACTATTCATGCCACTGATATCAGCAGAACTGATACCAAAATGATTAAACACAGCTGGGATATCTGAATATCGCCCGCTGTCGTTAGAGCTATAATCGCTCTTTAGTTCCTCTAAAGTAGTAGAACCACAATAGATTATTGAAGTTGCATCACAGTCACGCGGAAGCGTTGCTGCAGAACCAGAAGTGCTTAAACCTAGTGCTGCAAAACCAAATGCACCAAGTACCGCACCAACGGCAACTAGTTTTTTAAATCGAACGTTTATTCCTTGCATTTAAAACCTCCTATAGCCCCTTATTGGTGGCCATTCCTTTACTCTAACATACATTATTACACACCCTTCCCAATTTGTCAATGTAATTATTATTACATTTTTTTGCTTATGCTTAACTTCTCTAAATTTGACCAAATCGGATCATTATTATGCATGGGTAAGGCCTAGGCTGAACGGATGATACAAAAGTATCGATCAGTTCAGCCTAAGGCCAGTTCATAAAAACGGAGCAGTAAAGCTCAGACGTTTTTATGTGTGACGACACATATTTTTTGGAGAGTGCGGCGATGCCAACGCTCATTTAATACCCAAAGATGTCACTACCCTTTTAAGCTTCAGCGTGGTTTTTCTTAAAGGCAAGCCTTAAGCGGGTAACCATAACCGAGTGGTCAATCAATTTTGTCCGTTAAATCACAGACCAGCTTGATGAAGGCTGTTTCACGACGTTTGAATCAACGTTCCCGGTGGCGGCAACGTTGTCGTCGTTGTTGATGACGTGGTCGTTGGTGGTAACGTTGTCGTCGATGTCGATGACGTAGTTGTGGTTGGCGGCAACGTCGTTGTTGTCGTCGTGGATGACGTGGTCGTTGGCGGCAAAGTCGTTGTTGTTGTCGATGTGGTCGTCGTGGGTGGCGGCACGGTATCCGGAACAAATGCAACAATCCCATATGACTCAGAGAAGTTTTCCTGAATCATATCCCGCTGGATCTTGTTTACGGCAATCGAAACCACTGGGATTTTTTGCAACCCATCGGCCCATGACCAAGAAGTAACGGCATCAAACAATACCGTACACACCGCCACTGCCAAGGCAATTACTGCCAGGACCTTACCGACTTTTGGTAGAAAGATTAAGAATGGGATGGAAAAAACCAAAGCCACCCAAAACACAATCCACCCAAGCCAGTGAGCCTGAAAGGTAAATGCCAGCCACACCAAGAGCGACGTATAGGAATTTTCGCCGTCTCAAGAAGACGATGAGAAAAACCACCGCCAATAGCAGGAATAACCACAAGGGCCAGTTCATTAGGCTTCCTTTCTTTCGATGTTGTGGTTAGACTATGCTGCCGAAGTGATCTTCTTCCAGAGTTTCTGAAAGAAGTTTTCGGACTGCGGCTCCGGCGGAGATGCACTTTGGCCCAATTCCTTGGATCCTTGTGCCACGAGTTGGCCAACCAACCGCTTGATGTCCTCGTCATTGGGCGCTCTGGGAGTACCGTCAGTACTAACAGCTTTGTACTTGCCGCCGACAATGTCTCGAATTTCTTCGAGCACTTGGTTCGATGACCCAACGGTTCCTCGAATCCTGTCCAGGACGTCCCCGCGTGTTACGTGGGGCCCTACACTCGGATCGGCCTCCCGCACTGCGGCTTTGGCATCTGTTTCGAAGGCGCGTAGCCCGCTAGCAGTACCTTTGCAACGCACAAGAGCTTTCTCAAGCTCGCTAACCGTCTTACCTGGCATGATGTTCCCTCCTTGGGGATTTGGGTGCATGTCCGCGGGTGCGGGCATGGCCTTATATCTCCGAATCCCCTGCAGAAGGTTCGAAAAGGCAGCTTACCGATGATACATCACCAGCAAATTGCCTTTTCGAACTAATCATGAGCATAAAAATAGTACTATTGCTTAAAAATAGTTACAAAATATGTGTCGTCATTCTGCCATATTCAGCACTGTATTTAATAGTCGAACATTAGCTCAACAACAATACATTGCAGCCATAAAGTACAGAACACTAACTCCCTAACGCTAAAACCACAATAACTAGTATTGCAATAATGGCGCACCTCCCGATTAGGAGTTAATGTTCTGCACTTTATAGTGATTTTTTGGCAGACATGAACAATAATGATCCGATTTGTTAAGTTAGGCATATTTAAGACAAAAGACGCCTAAAGCATAGCCTTAGACGTCAACAGAAATGGTGCATTTTAACCCTAAACTCATCTTGCCAATTAAGGTTTTTCGCCTCAGGAAGATGATTAGAACATTGTACCACAAACAGTTTAAATAGTCAATATTATTATACTGTTGTTAGGCTTATGCTTAAAGCGCTTTTTTTACTTCTAATTCGACTTTGGGAAAACTAAACCCAAAAGTGCTGCCTTTGCCTTCTTGACTGTTGAATATAATTGCCCCGCCCTGGGCAATTACGACTTTTTTGGCCATAAACAGCCCTAGGCCTGTGCCGTCAGGTCGAGCCCTCCGAGCATTCTCCGCCCTATAGAACTTGCCGAACAGATGATGCTGCTCGTTTTTTGGCACACCCAGGCCATTGTCAATTACCCGAAATTCAACGGATTTCTCGCTTTCTGATAGCTCTACCTTCACTTTTCCGCCTGCCGGAGTATAGTACAGAGAATTATCCAAAAAATTCATGATCACTTGCCTAGTCTTAGTCTCATCTAATTTGAGCATTGGAAATTCTTCGGGCGGATTAAATGCAAAATCAATATTTTTTACCAAAGCAGCTTCTTTGAGCTGATCAAGTTCACTTAATATTACTTCTGGCAAAGATGTTGGTTTGGTTTCAATCACGAACTTACCGGTGTGAAGACGTGATACGTTGAGCAAATCTGAAATTAAGTAAACCATGCGCTGAGAGCTCATGAACGCCTGATTAAGTAGTTTTTTTTGCTGCTCGTTAAGTTCGCCTGCATCTCCGTCTAAGACCATACTTAAGTAACCCTTGACGCTAGTTAACGGCGTGCGTAACTGATGTGAAGCCATGCTAATAAACTCATCTTTGGTCTCGTCTAGGGCTTTGAGTTTAGTATTTGTGTGCCGAAGCTGTTTTGTAGCGTCACTAACTTTACCCTGTAAGGTCTCGTTAAAACTTGAGATTTCTTCATAGCTCAAGCTGTTTTCAATGGCTAAGGCTAATTCATCAGCTACAATTTGCAGTACATCGCTATCCTGATTACTGAAGCTGCTACCACTTTTCTTATTACCTATCAACAATACTCCGATAAATTTATCCCGGCTCTTCAATTTGACTACGAGAGATATATTGGCCTTTTTTAATAAAAGTATAGTGCTGTTAGTTGAGTCCGTATCAAAGTCATCCACCATTGAAACTGTATTTTTAACTTTTTTAACAAAATCAATAATTTTTTCATTATCCTTTTCATCTAGCAAGATTGGCAAATTTTCATTACTTTCGTGCTTGCGCCTTTTACCTGAAATTATAAACTCACAAAATGAAGACTTCAGGTTAGAATTAATTAACTGCGAAGAATTTTCTAACAATACACCGATATCTATCGTACTCACGAGCAAACTAGTCATATTATCTATAAAAGATTGGGGGTCATAGGCATCTCTAAAAAATATTTTCTTACTGATGCGATCAAATAACTTTTTCATGGGCGTAAAAGACAAACCAGTTATAAGGGCGATCGAAACATATGTAAGCCGTCTAAAAGTTTGGCTTGCTTGAAAATTATCAAACAATAACGCATCCACAAATACGAACGCGACCACGCCATAAATCAAACCCAAGAATCCAAGAGCAAATATATATGCTGCTGAACGAGCAACGATGATTCTAAATTCAAATAACTTGTGTCTTGCAATAGCGTATACAACTATAAATGCGTAAACAACCGAAGCAATCGGACTTAGCCTTGCAAGTTCTTCATTACCTAGTACTGCGGGAAGTAGCACATTCATTACTCCAACTATGCCGATCAACAAGCATAAGCCCCACGAAATCAGTCTGACACGTTGTTTCTGTATCGCAGTACCCAATTTTGAAGTGAATCTGTATTCATTAATGATAAGCCCAAGGACGACAAGAAAATAAAAAGCATATAGATATATTCCGGGCCCATACTGGAACGTTGTAATATCAGGCACTGAATAAACATATTTTGTAAAAAATATGGGTATCACTAAAGCAGACGCTATTGAAATCTTTTTGATACTACTCGACTTGATAGACTCGGGACGCGGAGACAAACTTAAAACAGAAATATAAGATGAGTAGAGTACCATTCCACTGAATCCGAATGACATTCTACCGAATAAATCCGATAGATGAATGACATCTGTTGTTTCAGAAATACCTAATGATAATGACCAAAAAGTAATACTTAAGATCAGTATGACAAAAAACAAATCAGCACTAAAGAATTTTTTTATTCCTCGTGCCAATAAAAACACTACTAAGATAATATTGATAATAGTGGCAGATAAGGCCACTATAAATTCATTCATACATAAGCATTATGAGTAAAAAAGTATAGGTTAGCAATCCTAATAAGCTATTGTTAATTAGTTATTTGCGTATGTGACCTAACACCCAGAACCGAAACCGCTAGTTCACCTAGAAAAGGCGTTACAGCGGCAAGCATACGTTGTTTATGTTTTTCCATATCTAGAACTGTTGGGATCAGTGCCTGCCCTAGTAACACTTCGTCACCCTTCTGAAGTTGATCCTGTTGAGGCTCATATCCATTAAGCCGCTCCCAGTCGAACCCTTTTGATAAGAAATATCCCCACGATAATGCATTGAAATATGCAGTACTATGGGTATAGCCCTCTTCATCTAGGAGCCTTATCCCTTCGTGGGTCATTGCAAACATTAGATTATATTTAACTGCTTGAAACAAACTACTGTTGCCCTGACCGGCCTCTGTCCATACAGCTTCAGACATTCCGTAAGTGTTGATGTCGTAGATTTTAGCGGGATCAGTCTGCCCGGTTTGATCAACAAAATGTTGGTAAACCTTCTCATAATCATCCCCAGTAACTTCTGCTGCCTCTCTAAAAGACTTAATAGTACCATCTATAGGATTAACAGAAGTAACCCTAACTACGCCAAGCATATTATCGGCGTCAGGCACTTCATTGACCGGAAATACTGCCATAAATCTTGCTTCTTCCAAATCTTTTGGCAAATCAATATCAACTAACTCTTCGGGATCTCCCAAAAGCATCATGTTATATTTTTCAATTTCCATTGCCGTAGGTACTCGGTAATCATTTGGTCCAAGTACTACTATCTTCTGATTACCAAAAGGAGCTGGAAATTCATCCAAAATTTGTTCCTGTACTACTGGTCCTGCTTCATGTATCAAAGTCATAATATTTTTTGGTTAGAAGTAAAATTCTCTAAATTTGCCCACTCCTGATTAATTACATTATATTCCATTCACTTGAATAACTATACAAACAATTGTTATTTATTATATCAGAGTTTTAAATATTAGTCAATTATTTCATTGCTTCATGAGCTTGCTTATGCTATAATATATATATGTCAGATGCCGCTGCTCAGATACCTTTTGAAAGTAGACTCATGGGAGACTATCCCCCTTTGCAGGAAGTTCCCGAAATTGAGCTAAAAAGGGAAAATATTGCCGAGAAGTTTCGTAGGCTTTGTATTGGTGGCCATCTTGTAGTAGAAACTGCATTTGCCGAGCTCGACGAAGGATTAAAAAGTACTGAAAATTTTTCTGAAAGAACTAGTTTGGCCTACACATCTGTTATGGCTGTAGGCGGGCAAGCATATGAACGCTTAAGATTACCCGAAGTATTGGGAGTCAGCAGTACTACTGCCGTGTACCGTGAACTTTTGGAAAGAGGCACAAATAGTGCACTCGCTACTGGAATTAGCAGCTTATTTATAGGCGGGTTCGTTTACGTGCAACAAAAAATTATAGGCCGTAATTTTGTAAAAACAGCCGATCGCTTTCCTAAGACATACTCCACCGTAAACCAGATGTGGCCAAAAACCATGAACGCCATAAGTGATGCTATCCCAGATGCAAATAATCGTATAGGCGAAGGTCTGGGTATGTTTGGATTAGGTACCACTCCGTTTATCGCAAGCGCAAAGGTCGCTGATCCTTCTATATCTACTGAGGAATTAAGCCAAATAGAAAGGCGTGTAACACGAAGAGGCTCAGTTGCAGCAGCATTCATTGCTGGTGCAGTTCTAGGTATAAAGTCAGGTGCACCTCATTTACCAGAAGAAGTTGCTTCAACTGCTGTTGAATGGAGTGACAAAGCGGTTGATACTGTAAGTAATCCTTACATTCTAGCCGGATCATTTGCTGGATGGTCAGTAATAAAGGCTGGAACAAATGCATTGCGCTCCTTAAAATCAGCAAAACAATAAAATATCACAATCCGAACTTGTTACATGTTCTAATGATGTTTATCATTAAGTGGTGACCAAAATAGCGATTATCGAAGACGACGTTGCCATCAGCCAGATGTACCGGATTAAGTTTGAATCCGAGAACTATGATGTTGAGACTGCTGAAAACGGTAAATTGGGGCTGGCTTTACTAGAAAAAATGCAACCCGACATAGTGCTATTAGACCTCATGATGCCAGAAATGAACGGCGACGAACTGCTGGTAGAAATTCGCAAGACGAGCTGGGGCAAAGATCTCAAAGTTATAATTTTAACCAACATGGGCGAACAAGAAGCACCAGAAATTTTAAAAACTTTGGACGTTAGCGCCTTTATAGTCAAAGCCGAGATGACGCCGCGCCAGGTTGCAGAACTTGTCAAAGAACAGTTATCCTAAGATTCATGAATATTGCGTTAATTGGTTATGCGGTTGAAAATCAAGCTACATATAGATATTTGAAATCCCAAGGTGCACAGATTACAATTTGTGACCAAAATCCGGACATTGAACTTCCAGATGGTGCAGACAGCCAGCTTGGTGAAAGATATTTAACTAATCTTGAGCGCTTTGATGTCATTGTACGTACCGTCGGCATGCATCCAGACGTGATTATTGAGCAGAACCCTGCTGTTTTAAACAAAATTACCACGGCGGTGAATATTTTTTTTGAAAAATGCCAAACTCCAGTTATCGGGGTTACTGGTACAAAGGGCAAAGGAACGACCAGTACCTTAATCCATAAGATCCTAGAAGCGGCAGGTAAAAAGGTAGTACTAGCCGGTAATATCGGAAAGCCGATGCTGGATGTTTTAGATGAAGCAAAAACTGCGGATTACGTGGTGCTGGAATTATCGAGCTTCCAACTCTATGATTTAAAGTCCAGTCCACACATTGCCGCATGCCTGATGGTGGTACCTGAACATCTTAATTGGCATAGAGATTTTGATGATTACAAACGCTCAAAAGCTAATTTATTTCGCTATCAAAATAGCGACGATATCGCAATCTATAATGTACTGAGTCAACCCAGTACCGAAATAGCTGCTGCCTCACCTGCTGCAAATAAATACACTTATGCCGTGCCCCTTGTTAATGAGGATGCGGCTTCTGTTTATACGGTTCGTGTTAAGGACGATACTATTTATTGCCGCGATCAAGAAGTTATGAAAACTAATGAAATTAAGCTTCTGGGCCGCCATAATTTAGAAAACATCTGCGCAGCCATTGCCGCCACTTGGGATATTATTGACGGCAATATTGAAGCCATACTAACAGTTGCTGGTAGTTTTAGCGGGCTGGAATTCCGACTGCAGCTCATCCGGGAATTAAACGGCGTCAAATATTACAATGATTCGTTTTCTACTACGCCGGAAACAGCTATCGCTGCTCTGAAATCATTTGAGCAGCCAAAAATCGTCATTTTAGGCGGCAGCGACAAGGGTATTCCGTTTGACGCACTTGCCGAATCAGTTACCCAGACCAACGTAAAGCATGTGCTTGCCATCGGTGATACCGGACCTATAATTGCAAATCTACTAAGAGCACGTGGTTTTGAAGCTATCACGCAGGAAAACCTAGACACTATGCCCAATATAATAAATAAAGCTCAAGAATTAGCCCAGCCTGGCGATGTTGTACTGCTATCTACAGGTTGTGCAAGTTTTGGAATGTTTAAAGATTACAAAGACCGCGGTAATCAATTTAACCAATCTGTTGCAGAACTTTCTTAAGTTGGTCTATTACTGGTACTTCGGGCTGTAATATTGTCGCTTTGCCATCTGCGATTTGTTTTATTAACTTTTCTATCCAATGATAATGCGTGCAGCCCAGGACTATTACATCCGCATTAGCGGTTATGGCTGTGAGTGTATTTGTCATAATTTGCGATTCGTCTACTTGGCTGTGCTCTATCATTCGCGACCAAGAGCTACAATCCGGCTCAATAACTGCAGCTTTTTCGCAATACTGTGATTTTAACCAATTGTATCTATCACTAGCCAGAGTAGTCGGTGTGGCAAACACGGCGATAACATTGGTTTTAGTAAGTTCGGCTGCCGGTTTAATCATTGGCTCCATACCAATCAAGGGAACCTCAATTATTTCTCGTAGTTTTCCGATTATAGTAGTTGTAACAGTGTTACACGCCACCACAATAATACTGCAACCGTTATGCACCATGTCTTCAAGGATAGGTGTGACCAATGCAAGAAGCTGATCTGGTGATTTAGTTCCGTATGGCAAATTATCCTTATCTTCTCTTACCAATATCTCTAGGTCGGGCAAAGTTTTTTTTATGGCATTGGCAACTGATAAACCACCGACACCTGAATCAAAGACGCCGACTTTCACCATTTTAACTCTGCTTTCTGGCAGCACGGATTACGTTATCAAATAGCGCGCAGACTGTTAGGGGGCCAACGCCGCCTTTAGCAGGAGTTATTATCAGGTCATCACGTTCATAGAGCTCCGAAGCAACATCGCCGACGGTTTTGCCGTCTTCGCTGGCTACACCTGCATCTACAACCACTGCGCCGTGTTTGACCATATTAGGAAACAATAATGCTGGGCTGCCGGCTGCCGTAATAATAACGTCCGCCTTTAAACATTCTGCCTTTAAATCTTTGGTATTTCGGTCGGCAATTGCAACCTCATGGCCAGAACTTACAAGCATCCGCCCTAAAGGCGCACCAACCAATTTGCCGCGACCAATTAATAGAATATGCTTGCCCGTCAGGTCTACGTTATAACCAGAAAGTAGCCACAAAATTGCCATTGGAGTTGCAGGTTCATATATAGCCTTGCTACCCAACGCGTCGACGTCTTTTTCGGCCGATACCAGATTAACGATTTCTTCGGTTTGTTCGGGAATTTCTAGTGGTAACTGAGTAATAACTCCATGCACCGAATCATCGGAATTCAGTTTATTTAGTAATTCAGGGACTTCAGGCTGCGAAACGTTATAAATATCTACATCTACCAAAATATCGGCGCCATATTGTTTTTTGAGCCTGACATAAACATTTATTACCGGATGATCTATTGTTACAACTATCGCAAGCTTGGGTTGTATTCCATTAGCCTGCCTCAAACGACGCACTTCATGAGCTTGCCGTTGTTTTATGAAACCTGCTAGTTCAGTACCGTTCAATAGTTTTGTCATCAAATCTAGATTAACAGATAAGGAGCCTAGTTACTACACATCGTTCAACAACTGTAAATTAAGTCACATTTTATGGCGCAATATAGCTGTACACTTAAACAATTAAGGTAAACAACAATGGCCCTATGGGATAAAATTAGCAGTCGAGGAAATGTAGAGGACCGACGTGGCATGGGCCCTGTTGGTATAGGCGGTGGTGGTTTGGGTCTAGCCGGAATTGCGATTGTTTTGTTATTTAATATTTTGGGCGGTGGTTCGATAGATCCAAGCACGTTTGATCAGGTATTGGGACAACTGCAGCAAGGTGGCGTTACAAATCAGAAAGTGCAGCCAGAACAGTTTAAAGGCCAAGATGATTATGAAGTATTTGCTTCGACAGTTATTGGATCTAATGATGACATGTGGCAGAGTATTTTTGAGCGGAACAACAAGACTTATCAAGCGCCTAGACTAGTTTTATTCCGAGAATCCACTAATTCTGGCTGCGGCTTTGCTAGCTCACAAACCGGCCCGCATTACTGCCCTAGTGATCAGACTATTTATTTGGACGAAACTTTCTTTGATGAACTGCGCGATCGCTTTGGCGGCAGCAATGGTGACGTTGCCCAGGCGTACGTACTGGCTCACGAAGCCGGACACCATGCTCAAAACCAATTAGGAATAATGAACGAAGTATATGCTGCCGGCCAATCTAATGATCTATCTATCAAATTAGAGCTTCAAGCCGATTGTTTTGCCGGACTATGGGCACATTCAATCAAAGACTTAGGAGTTTTTGGCGAGGGAGAAATCAATGAGGCCATTCAAGCTGCTGAAGCCGTAGGTGATGACCGCATCCAAAAAACCACCCAAGGCACTGTAAATCCCGAAACTTGGACTCATGGCTCTAGTGCTCAACGAGTAGAATGGTTTAATAAAGGCTTAACTACCGGCCAAGTCAGCAGCTGTGATACGTTTTGACAATACGGCTAATACTTAGATTAACTGTTGTCGACCGAAGTTATATTTAAGGTATTGCCTGGCTCAGGAGTTGAATTGTTTTTTTCCACTACGCTAAAGGTTTTTCCGCTGAGTATTACCTTTTCTATCGCAGACACTTGATGTTTTAGTTTGATAATAAATGCATCGCGGTTTTCATGAATCAATCTGTAAGCGCTTAGTTTTATTGGGATACGTGCCTCGCAGTTTTCATCAGAGCATTCACATTTAAAATAGAGCAATACGTCTTCTGTCCTTATAAGCTGAGGGTTACCGTCTTCTATATGATCGGCGTCAATTTCGTCCAGTTTATCACCAACTAATTCATTTGCTCGACGAAAAATCATTTCGTTTTCTATTTGGCGTCGTTCATCAACAGATATACCCATGGACTCATCATACAGCTCTATATATGAATAACATAATTATTTCAAGCACGAAAAGAGGCACTTTAGATAGTGCCCCTATAAATCTATGGAAGACTTGCACCCACTGTTGTAGCCTAACTAACTAACAAATATACTAACTAACTTACTAACTCGAACAGCTACAAAATACTAAATGTGCAGTTTCACTTGGTCTTCCGCATATAAAATATCAATGTTTAAAATGTAGGTCAAGACTTTTTTAATGATTATTTGTGTTTTATTAATTCTGCCGCAAATACACCTACCAAATTGTTGGCTACACTACTGATTAAACTTTGAAATTATGTCTAATAATTTTGTAGAACAGTCTTTCTGGAAGTAGTTTTCTCATGTATAACAAAATCGGCGCTGGATTACCCGCAGCATACCTTAATTTATTGGAGCGAGAGGTAGCAGCCTTATATATAGTTTTTGCCACGGTTTCTGGAGGCACACCGTTGTTTCCTGATCTTATAGCTAGTTTTTCAACTTTTGAAACCAGTGAATCATAGCCGATATTCTTTTGAGGCTTTACAAACACACGATTGGTTCCATAAAATGCAGTTTTTATAGCGCCGGGCTCGATTATTTTTATTTTAATGCCAAACTGGTTCAACTCATAATGCAGCGATTCAGAGAACCCTTCTACAGCCCATTTTGATGCATGATAAACGCTATAAAGAGGAAACGTAAGCCTGCCGCCCATAGAAGAAATTTGAATGATTGTGCCGGATTTTTTTGGCCTCATGTGCTGGA
>JALYQY010000024.1 GCA_030855585.1 bacterium
GTGCAGTGACGGAGCGCGGTTAAGAAGAACATATTTGCCCTTGATTACTTCGTCTAGTGCGTCCCAGACTTCCGTCTCGCCGGTTTCGATCATGCGAGTTGCAGAACGAATATTATGGGCGTAGCCTTCTTCAATCAGTCGGCCGATAACAAACGGCTTGAATAGTTCCAGTGCCATCATCTTAGGTAATCCACACTGGCTAATCTTGAGTTCAGGTCCAGCAACAATCACAGAACGACCCGAATAGTCGACGCGCTTTCCAAGCAAGTTTTGTCGGAAACGACCTTGTTTGCCTTTTAGCAAATCAGACAAACTCTTCAGTCGTCGGCGTTGACCAGTAGCTGCAACTGCTCGGCCGGACCGGGCATTGTTGTTATCAATCAAAGCGTCAACAGCTTCTTGTAGCATGCGTTGTTCGTTGCGACGAATAACTTCTGGAGCATTAAGATCTATTAGTTTTTTAAGACGATTATTACGGTTAATGACACGACGATATAGATCGTTCATATCACTAGTTGCAAACCTACCACCGGTAAGTTGTACCATTGGACGAAGATCAGGAGGAATTACCGGAAGAACCGTTACACACATACTAGATGGCTTAATTCCGGCATTGAGCATGTTTTCGAGCAGTCGCAAACGCTTTTGCAACTTCTTGCGTCGTTGACCCTTGGCGTCTTCGGACTCAGCCGACAAATCAGCTATAAGCTTGGTTAGATCAATTTCTTCAAGTAATTCTTTTAGAGCTGTACCGCCCATGCCTACCTTGATAAGATCCTGGACATCATCTGGTAGCTCGCGGTATTCAGTTTCTGACAACAAACGTAGCTTAGCCAAGTTTACGAGCTGTTCTTTCAAAGTCTCAAAATCTCTAGTAACTTCTTCTATTTCTTTAGTCTGCATTTCTGCCAAGGCTTTTACGTTAGCATCTTCTTTTGTGGCCTCTGCTTCGTAACGAGCCTTAATTGCTTCTTGAGCAGCGGCAAACTCCGCTTCTTTGTCGGCGAGCATTTTGTCTCGCTTGTCAATGTTTACAGATTTGACGATATAGTTTGCGAAGTAAGCAATTCGTTCTAGGTTTTTAACAGTCATGCCTAACAGCAAACCAACTGCGCTAGGTGTACCACGCAAAAACCAAATGTGAGCAACTGGACTTGCAAGCTGAATATGACCCATTCTTTCACGTCGCACAATGCTGCGGGTGACTAGCTCACCGTTTTTGTCTACTGCAGCCTCGCGCGAACGTAAACCTTTGTATTTGGCATCATGCGGATTGATATCCTTTACAGGACCAAAAATTCTTTCACAAAATAATCCATCTCGTTCCGGTTTTTGAGTACGGTAATTGATAGTTTCTGGCTTGGTAACTTCTCCGTAACTCCAATCCATAATATCGTCTGGGCTAGCTACAGCTAGGCGAACTGCATCAAAATCGGCAATATCGTTGCCGTAATTATACTTTCTCATGTTAAGCAGCCTCCCCTTTATTAACTTCTGATTCAAATTCATTTTCTGGAACCATAACTACTTCCTCTAACTCGTCGCTAACACCGACTGTCATGAATTCGTTCTCAATTGCTTCTTCTGTGACATCTATAATATTGATAGCATCAACTGGAGTTTCGATTTCAGAAATATGAGCGGCCTCTTCTTTGATATTGCTAGCCAAAATTTCTTCAGCATCGATAGTTCGGTTTTCTTTGGTATTGAGCAAGTCTACTTTGAGTCCAAGACCCTGTAACTCTTTGACAAGCACATTAAAGCTTTCTGGAATCTTAGGTCCGACAATTGGAGTACCCTTAATGATAGATTCGTAGGCTTTACTTCGGCCGTAAACATCATCTGATTTGATGGTTAGCATTTCTTGCAATGTATGACTTGCACCGTAAGCTTCTAGGGCCCAGACTTCCATTTCTCCAAATCTTTGGCCACCGTTTTGGGCTTTACCGCCGAGTGGCTGTTGGGTAACCATGGTGTATGGACCGGTAGAACGGGCATGAATTTTATCGGTAACCATGTGGTTAAGCTTAATCATGTACATGCTGCCGACAGTGGTTCGTTCTTTGAACGCATCGCCAGTACGACCGTCAAATAGCTGCTGTTTGCCGTCTTCTGGCAAGCCTGCATCTTTGAGTAGATCTTGGATTTTTTCTATAGGCACACCGTTGAATGATGGGCTGGCAACTTTCATTCCAAGTGCCCGTGCTGCCATGCCAAGGTGAGTTTCAAACAGCTGGCCAATGTTCATACGTGATGGGATACCAAGTGGGTTTAAAATGATATCAACTGGAGCGCCATCTTCTGTAAACGGCATATCTTCGACTGGTAGAATACGAGCGATTACACCCTTGTTACCATGACGTCCACCCAGCTTGTCGCCTACTTGGATTTTGCGCATTTGGGCTACAAATACTTGGATTTGCATAATTACGCCAGCTTTAAGTTCGTGTCCATTGGCTCGAGAGAAAACTTTTACGCCAACAACTTTGCCGTGCTTACCATTGCTCATTCGCTGTGAAGTATCACGAACTTCTTTGGCTTTTTCGCCAAAAATAGCGCGCAAAAGTCGCTCTTCGCTAGAAAGTTCTTGCTCACCTTTTGGTGTTATCTTACCTACCAATATGTCGCCAGGGTGTACTTCGGCGCCGATACGAACAATTCCTTCTTCGTCAAGATGTCGTAAAGCGTCTTCTGAAACATTTGGAATATCACGAGTTACAATTTCTGGACCCAGCTTGGTTTCGCGAACTTCTGTCATATAGTCGACGATATTAACGCTAGTCAATGTATCGTTTTCAACTAAACGGCGGGAAATAATGATGGCGTCTTCAAAGTTATAGCCACTCCATGGCATAAATGCTACTAACAAATCTTTACCAAGAGCTAATTCACCTTCAGATACCGACATCCCCTCTATAAGCACGTCGCCCTTTTTAACTTTGTCACCGCTGGATACCACAACTTTTTGGTTGATGCTGGTACCTTCGTTAGAACGAACAAAGTGTTGCGGATTATAAGTTACTTTAGCTTCTTTGTACTGAACTTCTACAGCTTCACCAGTGCTGCTTACTACTTCGCCGTCGGCTTCGGCAACAATTAGCTGGCCGGTGTTTCTAGCAGCTATTCCTTCCATACCAGTACCAACAATTGGGCTCTCTGGATTAATTAAAGGTACAGCTTGGCGTTGCTGGTTAGAACCCATAAGTGAACGATAAACGTAGTTCTTTTCAATAAACGGAATCAAGCCAGCGCTAGAACCAATAACTTGGCGGCGGGCGGCATCAATATAGGTAACTTCGCCTGAGTCTACTTCAGAAGACTGCAAATATTTGCGGGCTGATACACGGTCTTCGGCAAAATAGCCGTTTTCATCAACTTCATTATCGGAAGCAGCAATAATTGCTCGTTCTTCTACAGCTGCATCAATATAGACAATATCATTGGTAACTTTGGCTTTAACGGGCCAAGTAATTTGCTTTTCTACCTTGGCAAGCTTTTGGGCATCGGCCTCAGTAATGATTTTGCCGGCTTTAACTATGACCTTACCTTTTTCGTCTTCTAGATCATGACGGGCTATATGTCCAGCGGCATCTTTGGCAGTGGCGGCATTAATTACCTTGCGGTATGGAGTTTCGATGAAACCGAAGTCATTAATACGAGCATAGCTGGCTAAGTTAAGTACTAAACCAATGTTGGCGCCTTCTGGAGTTTCTACTGGACAAATTCGGCCGTAGTGCGTAGCGTGAGCATCTCGAACTTCAAAGCCAGCACGTTCACGGGACAATCCGCCTGGGCCCATAGAGCTGAGACGTCTTTTGTGTGCTAGCTCAGACAATGGGTTAATTTGATCCATAAACTGGCTTAGCTGAGATGATGCAAAAAACTCTCTTACAGCTGCGACAATTGGTCGGGCATTGATCAACTGTCCTGGTGTAACGGTTTCAATTTCGCTCATAGACATACGGTCTTTGGCGTTGCGCTCCATGCGTAGCAAGCCAATTCTGAATTGTCGTTGTACAAGTTCGCCGACTAATTTGACACGACGATTAGCTAATGAATCGATATCATCAGGTAGTTCTTGGGAATTATTAAGTCTAATAATTTCGGCAATGATAGCAATAAGATCTTCTAGGCGCATAACCCGGTTTTCGGCAGTGTTAGGAACATCTAGATCAAGTCGCTTGTTGATCTTATAACGACCAACACGAGAAAAATCAAATCGCTTGTAGTTATAAAACATGTTTTCTAACAAGCTACGAGCGTTGTCCACGGTTGCTAGGTCACCTGGACGTAAACGGCGGTAAACTTCAATCAAGGCCTCGCTAGATCCATGAGAAGGATCTTTTTCTAAGGTGATGTTCATATGATTGGTTTTGCCTTGATCAACGTGCTTGAAAGCGTCTTTAATCTGAGGCTCTGTCATTCCAAGTGCCTTAAGCAGTGTAGTAACAGCAATTTTGCGCTTACGGTCAATCTTTACGTACAATGCGCCGTTAGCTGCAGTTTCAAACTCTAACCATGCACCTCGGCCAGGTATAACCTTAGCTCCATAGGTAAACTTAAGTCCATGGGCTTCGCGGGTAAAGAACACTCCAGCAGATCGGATGAGCTGCGACACAACCACACGCTCAGCACCATTTATAACAAATGTACCGCGCTCGGTCATCCAAGGATAGTCGCCCAAGTAGATTTCTTGATCTTTGACTTCGCCCGTGACTTTATTGGTTAATTCTACTGTAGCTTTTAGCGGAGCATCGTAACTGACGTTATTTTCACGAGCTTCAGCCTCAGTGATTTTAGGATCTTCAAAATGGTAATCTTTGAATTTAATTGATAATTTGCCACCAGTATAATCGTCTATCGGACTAACTTCGGCCAATAATTCACCTAGGCCGTCTTTGACAAACCAGCTAAAGGAACGATTTTGATGATCTACCAGATTCGGTAAATCCAAAATGTCATCAGTTTGTGTAAAGTACACGCGCTTGCCCTGCGCGCTAGGGGTTTTGATAGTTGCTTTTGCCATTAAAGCTTACGCTCCCACTTAATTAACCGTTAATTAACCGTACAATAAATAGCACGGATTTTAACGAGAGATTGATGATAAAAGTTGGTTTATATCTGTTTTGGACTGCAGTATTTTCGGCCGAAGTTTCCCCTAGGAGCGCTTGTTTGGTGGAAATCGTGAGCACGACTTTAACTCCACAGCAGCAACCTACACTACTTCTAAATATCAGTTTGATAGATTTTGTCTATAAAGTCAAGGCTCTAAAAATTTATTACAATTTCATCACCAACCAAATACACTAAGTTAGCATTTTGTTTTGCGATTCCATCTGCGTCATTGGCTAAGTCTACATAGCTTGCATCTGTAATAACTAACTCTGGCTGTTGCGTAAAGCCTACATTGGCAGAGAGATTTTCAAAATCTAAAGTAGCACAGAATCTGTGTCTTGCTTCTTCTTGGGTGCGCCAATCTTGCGGTCCTGCAGGTTTACTTACCCTGTCACTTTGCCATGACAATTGTCTGCTTAAATTAATTAGTTTGGCCGCTACCTGCCGGTGCTGTTCTGGAGTGGCGTTTCTCCTCAAATTATAATCGAGGTCATTGACTTCAAATGGATCCAGAATATTTTTCACTCTCAATCTTTTGCCGGTAATGATTGTACCTAATCCTAATATTCCTAAATCACTAGGGACGTCATGCTCGTGAACCGTATAAGCATGTAAGTCAGGCCTTATTGCTAAGCGAGCAACACTGAGAAATGCTGAGCGTCGCCTAAGGTAGAGTTGTTTGGTTTCGGGATTAACAAATTCAGGGGTACCATCTCGAACCCACTGGCTTAACTGAGATGAAGCTTCAGTAAATCTTCTTTTTGTTATTGGCTTTAGGTATACATTCACAAGATACGAATTTTATAGATATTTGTGAATTTAGCAACTAGATATTATAGTTATAGTTCTAACAATAGATCTAATTTAACTACTTCAATTGATCAATAACTTCGTCAACTATGCCATATTCTTTGGCTTCTTTGGCATTAAGCCATTTGTCTCGTTCCATATCGTCATGGATTTTGGCAGGTTTTTGACCAGTGTTATCAGCCATAATTTCTTCTAAAAGTTTTTTAACTCTCAATGATTCTCGCAAATCGATTTCTTGATCGGTGACTTTGCCGCGAGTGCCAGAACTAGGCTGATGAATCATAACTGTGGAGTGAGGTAATAAGAATCTTTTACCTTTGGTACCTGAGCTAAGTAAAAATGCCGCTGCAGAAGCCTGCATGCCTATACCGTAAGTGTGAATTGGGCTTTTTACAAACTTCATAGTGTCATAAATAGCCAAAGCGTCATAGACACTACCACCCGGACTGTTGATATAAAAATGTATAGGCTTACTATTAGACTGGTTATCCAAAAATAGCATTTGGGCAACGATTAGGTTAGCAGTGTGGGGGTTAACGTCCTCACCCATAAATATAATCCTGTCCTTAAGCAAACGGCTATAAATATCATAAGCCCGCTCCATTCGGCCTTCGGTTTCTATGACGGTTGGGATTAATGCACTAGTTATATTACTCATTTATACTCCTGATTATACGCTTAGCATCACTCTGCAAAATTACCTATACTGTAGATAAGTTCCATTAATATTTCCCTAGTATTGGTGCTCATACACTAAAACTATACATCGATATTTTAGCACTCGTCAAGCGTGAGTGCTAAAATATCCTACTCTTAAAGTTAGAAAATGAACTACCTATCTGCCTGAAAGTATCATTGGTGTAATCTGTTACTTCGCTAACTACTCCAAGTTTATATAGCACCAGAGCTGTGACGCCACTTCCAATTAACGCAAAATTTGCCCTGCGCCTATAATTTATTTCATCTTCAAAATCATTTATTTTTATAGTTGGTCTAGCATTTTCAGATGAATCCCAAGCGCTAATTTCTTCGGGCATTACTTCTCGATTAGATTGAATTACTTTATCCTCTACAGATGAAGCAACTAATTCTATCAGGCTTAGGCGACCTAGATAATCATCTGACATTTCAATACATGCGCTTACGTCCTTCGCTAAAGAAGGATAATTAGCCAATACTGCTGCAGCATAGTTTGCCAGATGCAGCTCCTCTGGAGTGGCATCTGGACCGTTAGGATCAAATTCTAAAAAGTTACTTGGCCCCGGCATAGCTTGTCAGTTTCTGTAAAGTTTTTTCAGTTCGGATACGTGTTTCTATGTCACGCAAAACTTCCGGCTTATCAAGTTCGGCCTGAGCGGCAGAGTCGCGGTATTGGCCTTTTAGCATTTGCAATCTAACCTCAATCTCTTGCGCTGTTGCCTGCAAATCTTCGGTTTCTGCAATTTCTGACAAAATTATGCCAACTTTGACGCGCTGCTCTGCAACCGGACGTTTTTGTTGCTTGTGCTCTTCTTCGTTTACGCCTTCTTCTTTAAGATGTTCTTCCCAGGTCTGGCCGCGGTATGCAAGGTTTTGTTTTTCTTCGGCTTCAATTCGTTCTATCTGTTCATCAATAAGCGAATCTGGAATTTCTATTACAGATTCGTCGGAGATTTTTTGTAATAATTCGTTCTCGTACAACTGATCAGCTTCTCGTTGTCGTTCTAAGACCAATTGTTTTTTGATATCAGTTTTTAATTCGTCAACAGTCTTAAACGGTCCAACAGAGGCCACAAAGTTATCATCCAATTTAGGTTCAATTAGTTGATTAATTTGTTTTATTGTTACTTCAAAGTTAACTTTTTTAGACTGTAATGCTTTAACACGGTAATCTTTAGGAAAGCTAATAGGAAAAGTTTTTGTTTCACCAGATTTTAATCCAGTTATTTCGTCTTCAAAACCTGGTATAAATGAATTGCTACCAAGTATTAATGGATAATCGTTGCCGTCAGCGCCGCTAACAGGCTGATTTTTACTATCTGTACCCTTAAAATCAATTACAACTTCATCGCCAGTTTTAGCAGCTAGTTTTACGGCTTTTCGCTCGGCAGCTCGGGCTTGAAGATTTTTTATAACTTCATTTACGTCCTTGGCTTCTACAGATACTTTAGGAGCTGTCAGTTTAATCTTTTTATAATCTGTTAACTTAATTTGTCCCAGAGTAGCTAGATCTGCCTCAAACTCAAGTTCTGTATATGGAACGAATTTTTTGATAGAAACGTTAGGGTTGGCTACTGGACGCAAGTTTTCTTGACGGACAGCCGAAATATAAAGTTTGTTTACGGCTTCCTCTAAGATTTCTGATTGTAATACATTAGAGCTAATGTTTTTTTCTACAATATTTAGCGGTACTTTGCCTTGTCGGAAACCGGCTACTTTTATTTGAGGAGCAAGCTTATTGAGTGCATGATTTTTGGCCTTGGCAAGTTCTTCGGCATTGGCACTAATAGTTAAAATTGTCTGAGTTGGGCTTGGGTTAGTTCGTTTTAATTGCATAGATACTTACTCTAACAGATTAGATTAATTAGCGCGAGCATAAGCAAATTATTTTTTGCGGTGGTCTTTGACTAGGCTAACTATTCGTTCTAGTGAGTGACCTTCTTCTTTACCTGTTAGGAGGTTTTTTAGTTTAAAGTGTTCGGTTTCAAGTTCTTTTTCGCCGATAAACATTACGTATTTAACACCAGATTTAATAGCAGCTTTTAGCTGTTTCTCGGTTTTACGATCTGTAAGATCAATACTTACGTTAACGTTCATGCGCCTTAGCTCGGCGGCAATGTGCATGGCTTGAGCAGTAACATCGCCGATGGGAATTATAGTCAGATTTTTATCTGGCAAAATAGCTGGCATTAGTTCGTGAGCAATTAAAAATTCCCTTAAAACTATGTCGCTTATGGCAAACCCAACAGTTGGCACAGAATCTACGCCAAACATGCCAACCAAGCCGTCGTAGCGGCCACCGCCAAACATTGATCGGTTATTATCAGGGTGAGTATCAAAAACCTCAAATACAAAATCGGTATAATAATCGAAGCCGCGCATCAAAGTAATATCAAAATTGATGTTATGTATACCCAGCGCATCACAAATTTTAAGTATCCTAGAAATACCTTTGGCACCATCTGTATCAAGCAGGTCTAAAGGTAATTCATTCAAGCTTTTGGCCTGCAAAACGCTCAACAATTTATCGGCTGCACCGTTTTCTCGTAATGACGGTGCTATCGAGGCTTCAACCATAGCTTTAAATTCCGGCTCAGGCATTTTTTGCTTTTTGTCTATAAGCCTAGCAATTATTTTTTGCTCGGTGTCATCGATACCCAGCCAAGTGCCCATAATGTAAGTCATTAGCATACGGCTGTTGATTTTGATCTGGTACATAGTTGGCTTGGCTTTAAAAGCTTTCATAAGGCTATCTACCATTTGCAACATCTCTATATCGGCTGCAAAACCTTCTACGCCAAACAGATCAACATTCAGTTGATAAAATTCGCGGCCGCGGCCTTTTTGGGGTCGCTCGTAGCGCCAACAATTTGGGATGCTAAACCAACGAATGGGCAACGGTAATTCTTGACGTCTGCCAGCGACCATTCGAGACACGCTAGGCGTCATCTCTGGACGCAACATAACTGTCCTGCCACCACGATCATTAAACAAATAAGATTGTTCGTTTACTATTTCATCGCCGGATTTTGCGGCAAAGAGTTCGGCTGGTTCGATAATTGGAGCGTCATATTCCTCATAACCATAGTTTTTACAAACCTTGCGCCATGTATCAAAAATTGTATTTAATAGACGCTTATCTTCCGGATAGAAATCGCGCGCGCCTTTATAGGGTTGTGTCGATAAAGCCATACTTAGACCTAATTATAGCTTATTTGTTGTATAAATTAAAGTACTTAACAGTAGTAACAAACATTACTGTGCAACTATTATAGATATTATCAATACTATTCGTCGCGGTAGAGCTTTTCGGTACGAGCTTCTGTGACTCTATGCAATTTTGTTTTTAATTGATCTAAAGTGATCAAAAAAGTTCTTGCTAAAAATGAAAACATGTCTTCTGTGTCCATACGCAGCACTGGGAGTCCGGTAAATGTTTGCTTGCCTACATTACGTTCTAGCATCGAAACGCTAGATTTAATTGCCGAATGTTCAAAGCTAAAATTCTCAATTCGACCATGACAATCATTGCGAAGTTCTCTAAAGATATGCAAATCTCGCCACAGGTTATGGCTGACTATACCTGCTCTAAAGGCTAGATCTATCTGTGATTCAAAAGTATTTGCGGTATTCATTAATAAAATATCTTCTTTTTGATTACTGGGCACCAAACTGTTACGAATAAGCTCCTGCAAGCTGCGTTCTATGGCTGCAACATATATCATTACTTTAGCCCGAGGTGATTCTCCTTTGACTAGACTTTCAGCTCGCTCCAAAGCCGCAAAAAATTCTTCGCGCTCGTTAACCATAATTTTATTGGCAGGTTTACCTCCACCGGGTTGGTCTACAAACTGAATATCTTTTGGCACTGGAGTTTATCCTCTCTTTTCTGTATTCAATTGTAGCACAAGAGGAATTAAGGTCGTCAAAATTTATTAACAACAATGGCAAATTGTAAAATTTACAAATCAGGGTTGAAATAAACATAAAAGTTTTGTAAGATATTTTACAGTAAGCATAAGCAAATTAACTATGAAATGGTGGTACGCGATGTCAGAAGCAGAAGTTACTCAGATAGCAGGAGCCTTGTTGGGCGCCATTTTAGCAATATTTTTGTCTATGGTACATCAAATAATTAAAACAGAAAATTAATATCTCCTACAAAAAAACCTACCAATCGGCAGGTTTTTTTATTTGGTGCGGATGAAAGGACTTGGTCACCTCTGGCGACCCCCGAAAAACATCTTAGAAAACAAGTTTTCAAGAGTTTATTCGTTTCCGAACTGCCACTGGCAGTTCTCACCTTCACGCGTGAAGCTTCAAATCTGCTTCCAAAATAAAGTAAAAACCGCCCACACAGGACGGTTTTTACTTTGGTGCGGATGAAAGGACTTGAACCTTCACGTCTTTCGACACTAGCTCCTAAGGCTAGCGTGTCTACCAATTCCACCACATCCGCTCGTCGAAGTGTGATGACTAAGTTGCCGCAGTCTCGGCAAAACAAGTTTGCCCGATACAGCTTGCCAACCTAGCCAAGCCTTCTCCTCTCAAATTGTTGAATCCTCTCAACAATTTACAATAGTAGGACGGTGTTATTTTAGCTTAATCGGCGGTAAAAAGCCAGTACTGCGTCACCATAAGTTTTATGCAATATCTGCTCAAAATTTGCTGGGATAATGTCTATCCGAGCATATGGTGGTACAGATAGCACTACAATACCGCCAACTTTAGTGTATTGCATAAGTTTAATTAAGTCCTTTTCATCTATCGCATCAAACGGAGGATCTAAGACTACAATATCAAATACGCTGTTAGGATGACGTCTTGCCCAAGATGTGGCAGCTGCTTTTATAACAGTGATTTTGTCGCTAACAACTAAAGCATCGGCATTTTCAATTATGGTACGATTGGCGGATTTGTCTAAATCAATTGACGTAGCATGATCGGCGCCTCTACTTATCGCTTCAAAACTTATGGCTCCAGTTCCGGCGTAGGCATCAAATATTGTTAAGCCGTGAATATCCCCTAGGGCATTAAATAAAGCTCCACGAATTTTTTCACTCATTGGATGAGTGCGATGACCATGGGTTTCGGCAATGATTCTGCCTTTTAATGTGCCGGAAATTATTCTCACTTATCTGCCTCTAAAGCAGCAGCGTACCAAAGCATAGTGACGGTTTTTACCATAGTTGGGGCGAGGATGTGGCGGACTTGATTGCTTAATTTTGCCGTCCAACCAGATTTTAAATAATTATCATACATATCTAAAACTGCTATTTCTCTGGCTCGATGGATAAAATAGTCGCCATAACCTTTGGCTTGGATTTCTGCAAAGTCAGGCTCTTTAGGCCTTGCATCCGGAAGTCTAAGAGGCCTAACAATGAATGTAAATCCTGATTCAAATAAGAAATGAGCCAGCATTACACCTTTGGGCCCATAAGCTCGTGCTGTGTTCAAAATAGTTTTAGAAAAAGTGTCGCCTTTGAACAGTAATTTTTCGCTAACTGTCGTGCGTGTTTCTTTTGTCTTGCCGCCTCTAAGTTCAGCTATTTTTTCTTCATAAGGAAAATGATGCGCCGGAGTAAGTCCATCTACTACGGCATGCGCCAACCAGGCCGCCTCAAAAGCCGCTCGCTCGATGTTATTACTCTTAAGGTACTTAACCAAAGCTTTGTAATGCTCATCAATTATAGCCATAAAATCATGATTATCATCTGATAGAGGCGTAAGATAATGCCAAGGTTCATCCCTGCCCGGACTTTTACGTTTAATACCGTCAGGCCCGTTTTTACCCTCGAATTTCAGAATATCTTTGATCTGTGGAAAGTTATGGCTAGTGGGTAATAGCTCCGTCAAGTGCCGACGTGAAACGCGGTCAATTTTTTGGTGTGCGCCCATAAGCCGACCAGAATATTTAGTTAAAACTAATCCTGCATACATATTTGAACTAATTATAGCTTAGTTTAGCGTAATCACTGCTTGAGCAAGCCGAACTCTTTTTGCAAGCTCGATATAATCTGACAATTGTTCTTGCTTATTTATAAATTCATCAACTGCTCGACGAGTTTCACTAAGCAATTTGGTATCTGATAAATTGGCAAATCTAAGATCTAGCTCACCGTGCTGAAGCGTACCGTATATGGCACCTGGACCTCTTAACTCTAGATCCATTTCGGCAAGCTTAAATCCATCGGTTGACTGTGATAAAGCACGTAGACGCTTACTTGGTGCCTTGGAATCAGACGGCACGATGTAACAATATCCCTGATCTGTGCTTCTACCAACACGTCCTCTGAGCTGATGCATTTGAGCCAAGCCAAATCTATCTGCCCCCTCTATCACCATAATTGTAGCGTTTGGTATATTAACACCTACTTCTATTACTGTTGTAGCTACCAGAATATCTAATTCACCCGCTACAAATTGTTCCATAATCTTAATCTTTTCGTCTGGCTTTAACTTTCCATGCAATAGACCTACTCGATAAGTTTTAAAAGTTGAGCTAGATAGTTTTTTAAAAGTTTCCTCAGCGCTGGTTGTAGCAATTTTAGTTGTCTCGGTTATTACTGGGCAAACTACATATATTTGTCTACCATTCTTAATCTCATCTATCATATGTTGTTCCATTTTCTGGCGAGAATTAGGTGAAACAATTGAAGTAATTATCGGCTTTCTACCAGGAGGCATGGCGTCCAAAAGTGATATTTCTAGCTCACCGTAAAGAGTTAGAGCCAATGATCGCGGTATTGGAGTAGCTGTCATGCTAAGCACGTGTGGCACCTGTCCAGTGCTGCGCATCAGAGCTTGGCGCTGTGCTACGCCAAACCTGTGTTGTTCATCGACAATAATTAGACCGAGATTTTTAACCTTAACTGAATCTTGCAACAATGCATGCGTACCGATAACAAATTTAATTGAACCGCTCTTTAATGCAGAGTGTGCAGCGGTTTTTTGGCTTTTTTTCTGGCTTCCCGTCAATAATCCAACGTATTTGTCTAGTTTGATTTTTTTAAGAACAGAAGTAATGCTTTCGGCGTGTTGGCGGGCCAACAATTCAGTTGGAGCCAATAATGCCACTTGAAATCCTGCCTGTATGGTCATAACTGCGGCCATAGCAGCTATTATAGTTTTGCCAGAACCTACGTCTCCTTCTACTAATCTGTTCATAGGTGAAGATTTTTCTAAATCTTTAAATATTTGCCATGCAGCTTTTCTTTGCGCATCAGTAAGTTTAAACGGAAGGCTTGCTACAAAATCTTTAATTACTAGTTCGTCAAAATTAATAACTGGTGATGTTTCTTGGGCGATTTCTTGTTTTAAGATTTTGCTAGCCAACATCAGCTCGAATATTTCAATAAACCCTAGTGTTCTTTGAGCGGCAGCTAATGACAAAGGATTAGTTGGAAAGTGCAGTTCTTTGAGCGCTTCTGAATAATCTAAAAGTTCAAACTGTTTTAATATCCAGTTTGGTAGCACATCTGGCAAGCTAGACGTATTTTTTACGGCTTCGGCCATGGTTTTTCTAATTAAAACCGTAGAGACACCAAGTTTTTCTTTATAAATAGGTACGATTCGCGCGCTATGCACCGGCATATCACTTACTAGTTCTG
>JALYQY010000025.1 GCA_030855585.1 bacterium
GTACGGCCTGGACCTGTACTACGGTTGACAACGACACTGATAACACTGGTGACACTACTTCGCTGGCATTCAACCCCTCAGGCACTCCCTACATCAGCTATTATGACACCACTGCTACCAGCCTGATGGTCGCCCAATATGATGGCGATGCTGTCGCCAGCGGCTGTGGTGCGAGCGGCTCATCAGCCTGGACGTGTACTACGGTAGATAATGATACCGACGGCACAGGTTCGGATTCATCCATTGCATTCAATCCCTCAGGCATTCCATACATCAGCTATCATGACATCAGCGCCACCAGTCTGATGGTGGCATATTATGATGGTGATGCCGTAGCTAGTGGCTGCGGTGCCTCCGGATCATCTGCCTGGACCTGCACTACGGTAGATAATACGAGTGCCTCAGGATATAATAGTAGTCTATCTTTTGATGCCAGCGGCAATGCAGCTGTCAGCCATTGGGTGAATGAGGACAAGCTCCAGATCACTCAGTACAAATCCAACATCGTCAAACCGACCTATACAACCACCAACACCCCCTCATCCAGTAATGCCATCCGCTCCTCCGGTCGCTTCACCCTGAGTAACGGCAAGCCATCAGCTAGCACCTCGACAACCTGCACCGGTGTATCTAATTTCTTTGGTCTTTGCGGTATATCCCAAGAAGACGGTCAATACGATTCAATCGTAGCAGCTCCATACGAAAGACCAATGTATATGATGAAAGCTAGATTCAATAACAATACGACTCTGCCAACTCTAACATGGGCAGGCAACACCACAGAAGCACCCACCGGCAACAGTATTAAGCTCCAGATTTATCGCTATGGCACAACTAACGCCTGGGAAGATGTGGCAACATTCAGTAGTACTTGTGCAGATGCTTGTGTACTGTCCGGTATGGCAAGCGGTACCGTAAGTGAATACTTTGAAGCTGATGGCAGCAACTACAATGTGTATTTCCGGGTCTACCAAGTAGAGGATGCAACCAATAGCATTACCTTTAAAACTGATGTCTTAAAAGCTGTTCAGCAAAGCACCCAAATGCGCCATGGCCGCACATTCAACCGTGATCTTTTGAAGCCTTTTGATACTGAACAACGATAGACACTCTAAATCATTAATCAGTCATCGAAAACTAAACATCAAATATCAAAAAGAATAAACCCCAAATCCCCATATTCAAAAACCTTACGGCCGTGAGAAAAATGAATATTAAATCTTTAGCTGAGCTGCCTCGAAAATCTGAACATATTTGTCCATGCCTAACTCCTTAATATCGGCTGATAGTATCTCACGGTGGTCATACTTACTTGCCCAGACACTTTGTTGGATCTTCTCGAATTTTAGCTCGTACAAAAGGCTCCGCAGGTGATCGCGTTTATGTCGTTCGGCTTCCGGTATATCAAATGTAACGAGAAGAAAGGAATTTTTGCCGAGTACTATAGGTTTGTAGGCCTTTATTTTACGCAAGCCTTTATTGGTAAGTCGGGGCACACCATCATCATCAATAATGATCAAGCCTTTTTGGACAGACCGATAAAATGCGCTGCGAAGAGTTCTTTCGTTGGTTTGGGATCTCTTTTCTAGCTCATAAAAGAAACGAGATGGTTTATATGCTAGCTGCAGGTTTGCCTTGGAGTAGGGAATTAAAGATTTTAACAGATAAATTGTTGTGGGTGATAACTTTTTCATATATTCAAATATACTACAGCCGTGAGAAAAGTGAATACGGAAATTAATTAATTATGGCAAATTTTACATAGTTTTGCTGGACTGTTTATTTGCTTCTGTAAGTGTCTTATAAGTATCTGAAGGGTTTCATTCTGATTAGATTAGACTAAAATTGAACTATCAAAATATTGAGTAGTGAGATTAGCCACTAAGATTCACCGGGTTGTAGGGTGAGCATTAGTTTTTTGAGATCTTGGTATTTAACACCACCAGAACCATTAAACAGTACCCAAGTTTCTTCGCCAAATATGTAGCCATTTATTCGTCCTGGCTCTTCTAGAATGTATGCTTCGCCGTGGGGTGAGTTAAACTTAGGTACGTTTTTGAACAAAGCCATATCAAATTCGGTCGGCTTAGCTTGCTGGGTTATTGCTATCAGCCGGCCTTCTGGATCAAAAACCGAGAAAATCAGCGCCCCATTTTCTAGTGTTTCTTTTTTGGATCCAATTTCAAAACCTTCTGGCAGACCGACCGGCACAAACACTTTCTCGGGAGCAAGAATACCAGCTTGATTATTAGAAGAATCCGAATTGTTTCTGGAGTTTAAATAAAATTTGGATCCAGTTATTACTATCCCTATTACAATTACAGTAACCATAAGTCCGGTTAATAGGCTACGATTTCTACTGAACCAACGTCTGAAAGGTAGCATTCTAAGCGAAGGCAACTGTATGGCAATTGTATGGTAATTGTTGCTACGCTGGGGAGCCCTATTAGTTCTTGTAGGCCCAAATACAGCATGGCTATATGCATTATAGCTACCAGGAGAGTCGTTATTAAGGCTTTCCCAATTGCGTTTTCGAGGTCGTTCTAGATTACCAGATGATTTATTGCGTTTTAGTAGTTTGCGAAGTTTGGATTTCTTGATCTTGATTTGCTCATCATTAATGACTGAGGCCATAATACTATTCATGTCATCAGTTTCAGAGTTGATTCTACGGTTCATATTAATCGTCTAACTCTAAATTATTTAGCAGTATATCGTAATCTGCCAAGCTTAGGGCGTCTTTGGGGCTGGTTGCAGTAATCCAGGTGTTGCCTGCAAGCATATGGGCGATATTTGTATTTTGGTCAGTAACGCCTACTTTTACAGTTGTTGCTTCGGTGCTAACAAATTCAAAACTCGTATATAGTTCTTCGAAAGCAGCTAGGTTTAGTCCCTTTGGAGCAAGCTGCAGTTTGAAAGAAACTTTTTGGCCCGCATCATCTGACAGCGAATATGTAATTACGTTGTTGTTTAGGGCAGCAACACTGTCTAGCTCTATCTTAAACGTACCCGGCAGTTTAGTTGGATAAAATAGGGCGAAACTCTGCTGAGCGATCTTTTCAGTAAATGGCGATGGTGGGGTAAGAAGGGCAGAGATATATGTACGACTAAAATACCCAACAGCAGCAAATATTAACAAAACAGCGACAGTGATAAATATGTAATACCAAGTATGATTATTTTTATAAGAATTTGGACTGATTTCGATGTTATTACTATCTGTAACTAAGACCGGCCTAGAGGGTATGTTATCTTTAATAGATGTAATAGGACTGGTTGGGTTGCTAAATCGTCGGCGCATATTTGATGATGCCTGATTTGATTCCATAATCTTAGACATTATGTCTGAAACATCTTCGTATTTATTTGGTATAGCCATAGTAGTAGTTCTCTTAATTTGTTTTGATCTTATATTCTTAAAGTCAAAGTTAATTTATTATAATGATTTTCCACCTAAGTATATAGCAGCATAAGCATGTTAGTCCAAACTTAAAAACTAAGTATTATACGGCTAGTTTATCTGTAGATTTAGACAATATCGAGTACAAAACGGCTTGTTTAATTACATTACTCTAAAAAGCCTTAAATCCTAAGAAAATCTGTGAATAGTATAAATAATCACACTCATGATATAAAAATATTCAACGCAACATAATAATTAGAGCGTGCTTAAGGCTACGTTTTGTATGGTTTATGTGATAGTCTAAGGAGTAGATTCGTTGAGGGAAAAAATGAGCGTAAAAATCGCTATATTAAATCAAAAAGGTGGTGTAGGTAAGACTACCACGGCCGTAAATCTTGGCAGCTATCTGGGAAAAGCTGGCAAGCGTGTATTGATTGCAGATTTGGATCCTCAAGGCAACGCGACTAGCGGACTTGGCATAGACAAAAATACACTCGATGAAACAATGTACGACGCGCTGTTTCAGCCAGAAGCGGCACCAAGTATCATTAGGAACACGGAATTTTCTAACTTACAGGTTATGCCAGCCAATGCCAACTTAGCAGGAGCCGAGGTGCAGCTAGTAAGTGCCATGCAGCGTGAACTGAAACTAAAGGAAGTATTAGATCAATTTGATCATGAATACATTTTGATAGATTGCCCCCCCTCACTAGGGCTGTTAACATTGAACGCTTTGACTGCATCCGACTACGTGCTGATACCGGTCCAAAACGAGTATTATGCATTGGAAGGATTGAGCCAGCTAATTAGTGTAATAGAAAGAGTTAAGTCTGCATTGAATCCAAGCTTAACAATATTGGGTGTAGTTTTAACCATGTTTGATTCGCGAAATAGCTTATCTCAGCAGGTAAAGGATGAGTTAAAAAAGCATTTTGGTGATAAGTTATTTACGACAATAATTCCGCGTAACGTCCGTTTGGCAGAGGCTCCAAGTTACGGGCGACCAATTGCAGAACACGACAAATGGTCCAAGGGAGCACGTGCCTATAAACAATTGGCAAAGGAGGTAATGCAGCGTGTTGAATAATTTACTCGTTTGTAGCTCAAAGCTAGATAAGCGTGGCAGGGCGTATACAATTTGTGAACAGTACAATTCGGTAATAGTTAGAAGAGTTAAGGATAAATTATATGGGTATAGGTAAGATGAAGGGGCTAGGAAAAGGTTTCGATGTACTCATGCCACAAGGTATAGATGATAGTTTACTAAACAAGAACAAAGACCGAGTACAAAAGTTGTTCGTTATTGATATCGAAGCAAATAAGGACCAGCCTAGAAGAACTTTTGACGAACAATCTTTGAATGAGCTTGCGGAATCAATTAAAACATATGGAGTTCTGCAGCCTTTGTTGGTTACACCATTGCCAAATGGTAAGCATCAAATAATCGCAGGCGAAAGACGTTGGCGTGCTAGTAAGCTTGCTGGACTAGATGAAGTGCCTGTAGTTATTAGAACTACCAAGGAATTAGAAAAGTTAGAGATAGCAATAGTAGAAAATATTCAGAGAGTAGATCTGACTCCTTTAGAACAGGCTGCGTCGATAAATCGTTTACATGAGTTGTTTGGGTTAGGGTTGGAGGAAATTGCAAAGCGTTTACATAAAGCGCCATCAACTGTAAATAACATTGTCCGATTATTGCAGCTGCCACCATCTGCGCTAGATGCTTTAGCTAAAAAGCGAATCACCGAAGGTCACGCTCGCTCAATTCTGGCACTTAAGACTATTCCAGAACAACAAGAGAATTTGTTAATTTTGATTCAGAAGCATGGCTGGTCCGTCCGGCAAGCTGAGCAGTTTGTGGTAGCCGCCAAAGCAGGCACAAATAATTTAAAGCTGGCTAAAAAACGTACTAAGGAAACGAATCCTGGTACAAAGGCATTATCGAAAATATTGCAACGGCCAGTTACTGTTAAGCACATGGCAAAGGGAGGCAGATTGGTAATCCGATTTGATACTGACGAAGATTTGGAAAAGTTGATCGGTTTATTGCAATCAGTAAAACAGCAAAGCTAAAACTTCTTTATTTCGCTTATCGGTAAAATTCGCGATGATAGAGTACCGACAATATCGGCTGCCGGGATTGCACCAAAGCTTCTTGAGTCCAAAGAGTTATTGCGATTATCGCCTACTACAAATACCTCACCAGCCCCAATATTTATATCTATATTACCATCTGCTTTTTGATCCAATTCTTCACCATAGTCCAAGGTTTTATCAGGATTAAATCCCTTTGGATACTCACTGTTGTATATGGTTATTTCTCCGTTGTTAACTACAATTCTATCTCCCGGGACACCAATAACTCGCTTGATTAATTGCTTTTCTTGATCGGTGTTAAAATCAAACAAACCTCGTTTTATAAATACAACTACCATGCCGCGCTCTGGAACATAAGGCTCCTTAGTTATTTTGGACCAAGTCTTGCCGGCCTTCCATACTATTAGTCTATCCTTAGTCTGAAGAGTTGGTTCCATGCTAGGTCCATCTACTTCATAAGATTGAAAGACATATGAAG
>JALYQY010000035.1 GCA_030855585.1 bacterium
GCTCGCAATCTGTTTATTATTTTTGCAGTCAGCTTTGTTACTATCTGGATAGCCTATGTACCAGTGACAATCGGTATGCCGCTTGGACAGCAGGATGCTTTAATAGGTAATGCACTGGGATATTTAGATGAACTACCGCCGGGCACTAGATGGTTATTAGAGCATAATGATATTACTGGCTTAGCGCCAATTGCTCATTATATCCTGGGTTTTGTAATGGTATATGGTCGCTTGAACGATGGTAATACAGTATATCTGTTTGGAGAAGTCACGAACGAGTCTTTCTCTTCATACTTTCCCCTAGTCTTTTTAGTAAAAACACCTCCGGCATTGTTGGTAGCGATTGCAGTGTCGGTTATAGCTTTTCTAGTACGGATGAAGTGGCAGGTTAAAAAACCCTATGTACGATTTCGGGAATACACTCGTACTCATTTTGTGGAAATAAGCTTCTTTCTTACGGCCGCCGCTTTTTGGTATGTATCTATAAGAGGCAACCTTAACTTAGGACTAAGGCATATTTTACCTGCAGTTGTGCTTATGAGTACGCTGGCTGCCATATATATTGGACGTCGTGTTGAACAAAATAGGGGTAATAAACAAAAACTCTGGCAATTTGGAGCGATAGCTTTGGCGGGGTGGTACATCATAAGTGTGCTTGCGCAGGCACCAAACTTTACATCATATATAAGTGAGTTTTTTGGAGGGCCGTCGCAAGGTTATAGATATATTTCCGATTCTAGTATTGACTGGGGTCAGGATCTTAAGAAACTGTTTTCATATTTAGAAGATCACCCTGAAATTACACCCATCGCTGTTGATTATTTTGGCGCTGGCTCAGTTGAGTACTATTCCTGCAATGGTCATATGGATTGCAGCCAGGATCGGATTACGGAGTGGCATGCAGACTGGGGGCAGTATAAAGGACAATATATTGCCGTGTCCGAGACATTCCTTATGAATGATCTTTATTATGGTCCTAAACGAAATGATCCACATAAAACCTATCAGTATTTGCGCGACATGGAGCCCATAGAACGTGTTGGGTACTCCATATATTTATACAAGCTGTATTAAGCCTTGCCTGAAATGACTATAAGTTTACCAACAATAAAGACTCCTAGTAGGGGACTCTATTGTTGGTGGGCGATATAGGATTCGAACCTATCACCTCTACAACGTCAATGTAGCGCTCTAGCCAAATGAGCTAATCGCCCTAGTCGAGATGGATTAGTGTGATTTTCATGCCGCCGTCAAAACAAGTTTGTTCGGCATCATAAGAAACCTTACTGAGTACTCTCCTCTCAAAATTCCAAACGGAAGGCTAACTGCCTAGTTTGGTATTTTGCAAGAACAGGGATAAATATAACTTATTTACCCCTTATAAGCAAGTCAGGCAAATTACTATCAGCCATAGTTATTATCGGTACAAAATATTGCTCAAGCAGTATGAGTGTAATCAGCCGAGCATAAATACGAACAAAGCGTCGCAATTATGAAAAAGTAACTTTGTTAAATAATTTTAATATTAATATCATGGTAAGTATAAGGGGTAGATAAAAAACTATCCACACTATCCACAGGGCAGGGCATAAAAACCATCGATTTTAATTAATAAGTACTAGCATTATGATACTAGTACCTGTATAGTAGCTGTTAGGTGAAGTTTTCGGATGTGTTTTGTGCTACAATACACATCAGAGCAGTGAAATGGCTTCACCAACCATCGAGCTCCGTTGGCAGGCAAACGTACGAAAACGTGAGTGCCATAAGCTTCCAAAGATAATCTCTGAGGGAGGAAGTCCGGTGGAACCGTCCTTTATCCTTTACTATCTAGGTCAAACTTATCCGTCAACCGACAGATCGTACCTTATCAATAGATAGTAATAGGCTAGGGTCCCGAGACGCGCTAAGTTCAGTTTAAATGTATTTGCGAGAGCATTTAAACAATACTTAATACAGCGCGTCTCTTTTTATTTTAAGAACCAAAGGAGTTAAATGATGGATAATCAAGACCAACTGCATGCGATGAGGCACTCTTTGGCTCATATTATGGCCAGCGCAATACAAAAAGTTCGCCCTCAAGCCAAGTTTGGTGTTGGGCCAGTGGTAGAAAACGGCTTTTATTACGATGTAGACTTGGGTGAAGAAAAGATATCTGAGGATGATTTCGAGGGCTTGGAGGCCGAGATGAAGAAGATTATCTCTGAAGATCAGACGTTTGAACGGTTTACTTTGCCAGTAGATCAGGCGATTTCATGGGCTCAAGAGACTGGTCAGCCATATAAAGTAGAGTTACTCAATGACTTAAAGCGTGCCGGTACTACTGTAGCTAAAGATCTAAGCCCCGATGAGCTCGGTACTATTGCCAGCGACGATTCGGCCGTAGAAGAGGTATCTTTTTATAAGAATGGTAATTTTACAGATCTTTGCCGTGGTCCTCACGTAGAGAGTACCGGTAAGGTTGGTGCATTTAAGCTAATGAGGGTAGCTGGCGCATATTGGCGCGGCAAAGAAACTAATCCTCAAATGCAAAGACTTTACGGTGTAGCCTTTGAAACAGAAAAAGAATTACGTACATACTTAAATATGCTCGAAGAAGCTAAAAAGCGCGATCACCGCAAACTTGGTGCGGAATTGGATTTATTTACATTCTCGCCACTAGTTGGGTCGGGGCTGCCATTGTTTACGCCTCGCGGCACAGTGCTAAGAGAAGAACTTACCATGTTTGCAGAAAGTCTTAGGAAAGATGCAGGATTCCATCGGGTTAGCATTCCTCACATAACTAAGACAGATCTTTATAAGGTCTCGGGGCACTGGGATAAATTTGGAGATGAGCTGTTTTTGGTAAATAGCCAGGAGACGTCGGATGATTTTGCTCTCAAACCGATGAACTGCCCACACCACAATCAAATTTATGCTTCTAGACCACGGAGCTACCGAGACCTTCCAATAAGATATTTTGAAACCACAACTGTATATAGAGACGAAAAAACTGGTGAATTAGGGGGGCTTAGCCGTGTTAGATCAATCTCTCAAGATGATAGTCATATCTACGCGCGACAAGATCAGCTGGAGCTCGAAGTCGCAGGCTTAATTAAGGACGTCAACAAGATTTACGAGACTCTTGGAATGAGCCTGCGGGCGAGGCTTAGTTTTAGGGATGAAAGTGATAAGTATTTAGGGGAAATTAGTTTGTGGAATACGGCAGAAAGCATCATACGTTCTTTAGCAGAAAAGAATGAATTAACCTTTTTTGAAGCTAGTGGTGAAGCTGCATTTTATGGACCAAAAATTGATTTTATGGCCACAGATGCAATTGGCCGTGAACATCAAGTTGCAACAATTCAGCTAGATTTTGTTCAGCCAGAACGGTTTGAATTAGAATATGTTGCAGAAGACGGAAATAAGCAGAGGCCGGTTATGATTCACTGTGCCTTGCTGGGTTCAATTGAACGTTTCTTGAGTGTCTATATAGAGCATACGGCTGGTAAGTTTCCTGTTTGGTTAGCTCCAGAGCAGATTAGGCTAATTAGTGTAAATCAGGAAGAAATTACTTTGGACTTTGTGTCAGAAGTTGCAAGTAAGGCTAGAAAATTGGGCCTTAGAGTGATCGAGGACAATTCAAATGAATCAGTTGGCAAGAAAATACGAGAGGCCGAGACGATGAAAGTTCCATATACGATAGTGGTGGGTCAGAAGGAAAT
Organism: bacterium; assembly: GCA_030855585.1. Lineage (GTDB taxonomy): Bacteria > Patescibacteriota > Saccharimonadia > Saccharimonadales > JACDBH01 > JALYQY01. Next base: position 3,705 of record JALYQY010000035.1, read on the forward strand.
TGAATCAGGTGAAGTATCACCTCGGGTTCGTGGTGATTTAATTGATGATCAACCAAAGGCCTTGGCACTGGATAAATTCTTGCAATCAGTCGCCGATGAAGCATCTAGCCGAGTTAGTAAATCTTCTCTGTAAAGTGTATAATCCTTATCTGTTATGAAAAAGCCGATAATTGCCGTTGATATTGATGATGTTCTTTCTCAGTCTGTCAGCGCCATGCTTAGGTTTTCTCAAGAATTATACGGTCAATCTTTAAGTCACGACGATTACGATGAAGATTTATCGATCATGTGGCAAGTCTCTAAAGAAGAGGCAGAAGAACGTTGGTTAAAGTTTTTAGAACAAGAGCCTATGCGCCACTATGATGTAATTGAATCTGCTGTGGACGTACTAACCAAACTTAAACAAAAATATACTTTGTTAGCGGTTACATCTAGGAGACAAAGTCTTGTTGAAATAACCGAGGAATGGTTGGAATCAAATTACCCAAACGTAATAGATAAAGTAGTTTCTTCTCGTATTTATGGTGAGGGCAAGGATAACGCGCACTCGCTTACCAAAGCCGAAATACTCCAAGAGGTTGAGGCAGATTACCTAGTAGATGATCAGTTCAAGCACTGCCTTGGAGCAACTGAGGTCGGTGTTAAAGCGTTGCTTTTTGGAGGCTATCCTTGGAATAACCATCAGATTCTTCCGCAGGGTATAGTTAGAGTTAAGGATTGGCAGGCGGTACTGGAATATTTTGAAAATGAATGACCAGCAAAATACTAATTTTAGAACACGAGTAGAAGCATTTGTTTCACAAATACCTAAGGGACGGGTTATGACTTATGGCCAGTTGGCGGCGCTAGCTGGAAATGCAGGAGCTTCACGAATTGTTGGCGGAATAGCCCATTTTGGTGATCCAAATCTTCCCTGGCAAAGAGTGGTCAACAAAAAGGGTGGTCTAGCTAGCGGCTATCCTGGCGGACGGGCAGCTCATAAAGAGCAGCTTGAATTAGAGGGCATAGAAATACTTGGCAATGGGGGCGAATATCGCCTAGAAGTGGAGAAATTATTATGGTGGCCCAGAAAGTGAAAACTAATCAAGAATCAAATTTATCGCCACTACTAGTAGTAGTTGGGCCGACAGCTAGTGGCAAAAGCCAATTAGCTATGGAAATTGCTCGTAAGTTTAACGGCGAAATTATCTGTGCTGATTCACGTACTGTATATAAGGGTATGGACATAGGTACCGCAAAACCCAGCACTCAAGATCAGCAAGAGGTGAACCATCATATTATTGATATTGTCAAACCCGATGAAGTGTTTACCGCTGCCAGCTTTAAGCGTCTAGCATTGCAAGCGATTACCGATATAACTAATAGGGGTAAATTACCAATATTAGTTGGAGGTACGGGCCTATATATAGATGGGGTTATTTTTGATTTTGCATTTCTGCCGCCGGTAGAGACAGAAGAGCGTGCAAGATTGCAGCAGTTATCAGTTGCTCAGCTACAGCAAAGACTGATTAAACAAAATATCGCCATGCCTGAAAACAAAAACAACCCCAGACACTTGATACGTGCCATCGAAACAAACGGGGCGGTTCCAGTAAAGGGCAACCTTAGGGGTAACACTCTTGTGCTGGGAATAGAAAAATCCAAACAAGAGCTAACGCAAATCATAGAGAATCGTACTAAGGAAATGATTAAAAATGGTTTGAAGCAAGAAGTTAAAACTCTGGCTATTCTTTATGGCTGGGATTCGCCAGGATTAAGTGCAGTTGGCTACCGCGAATGGCATGAAAAAAATGATGAAAAAGCCATTGAACAGTCAATAATAAAAAATAGTCTGAACTACGCCAAGCGTCAGCGAACATGGTTTCGGCGTAACCCCCACATAGCCTGGATAAAAAATAGCGCCGAAGTGACTGAATTAGTTCAGTCATTTATACAACAAAATAAGACATAAATTACATTTTTACCCCTATATCGCATAACTTCGTGGTAAGCTAATAGCATGGTCGAACAACTTTTTGGGAGCAAGACACGAGTTAAGTTATTGAGGCTGTTTTATAGTAACCCTAATCGGTCTTTTTATGTGCGTGAAATTACTAGAAAAATAGATGAACAAATTAATTCTGTTCGTCGTGAACTATCAAATTTATTAAGCATTGGTATTATCTCCTCCGATACCACAAATAACAGGCTCTACTATGAGGTCCACCAAGACTATGAGTTTTATAAACCTCTATCATTGATATTTAGTAGTGAAGTAGCTGCAGAGTCTACTGACGAAGTTACTGTAGTCGCTACAACCAAAACGGTAGATCCAGAACTGACCGAGCTTTTATCACTAGGTAATGTTGAGCTAGTGCTTTATACGGGTCAGTTTACCCGCGATGAATCAAGCGGCATAGACATGTTAATCGTAGGTGACATTAATCAAACAAAACTACAAAAATTCATGTCTAGCCTAGAGCAAAAAGAAAAGAAAGAAATCCGATATGTTGCTATTTCTTCTAGCGAGTTCAATTATCGCCGCCAAGTTAAGGACCGCTTTATCACCAATGTATTGGCCGCCAAGAAACAAGTTTTAGTAGATAAGCACCAAATAACAGAAGAGGAGTAGTTAAGTATGGAATTTCAGTATTTTGGGGGAAATTGTGTCACAATTACGACCAAACATGCACATCTGGTAATAGACGACAATCTAGATGAGATAGGACTCAAGTCTGTAACAAAACCGGATAGTATATCCTTGTTTACCGGTTTGCCTACTAAAGCTCCGAAGTCTAGGCTGGCAATAAGTGACCCGGGAGAATACGAAGTTTCTGAAGTTTCTATATTCGGAATTGCTTCCCGGGCCCATATGGATGAAAAGGGCCAAGAAACAGCTACTATATTCAAAATTCAATACGAAGATTTAAGAATCGCCGTGGTAGGGCATATCCATCCTGAACTTTCAGACGATCATTTAGAAGAAATTGGAACTGTCGATATACTTATTATTCCAACCGGGGGCAATGGCTATACGCTTGATCCGATAGGAGCTTTGCAGGTAGTTAGAAAAATAGAACCAAAGATAGTAATCCCAACTAATTTCGATGATCCTAAAATTAATTATCCTGTTCCACAGCAGCCTTTGGCAGATGTAATCAAGGGATTAAGTATGGAACCCAAAGAGACATACACCAAATTCAAACCTAAGCCCGCAGACTTTACCGATACTACGCAGCTAGTAGTGCTAGAGCGGCAATAAAAAACATCCCGTTTAAGAGCGGGATGTTTTAATTTGATTCGAAACTTTTTAGGCTAAGATGCCTTTTTTCTTTAGCGTTCTGATAGCTTGAGTAGAAAGCTTCATGGTTACTTTTTTGCCATCAAGTACAAATGTTTTAGTTTGTAGGTTTGGCTTCCAGATTTTTTGGGTATGGCGCTGTGAGAAGCTCACATTGTGGCCATATTGCTTGCCTTTGCCGGTGATGTCACAGCGTTGCATACTTGATCCTTTATAATTATTACTTATTCCCAAAAAGAAGGGATGATTCAAGGACACATTGTATCTGTTTTTGATGATTTGGTCAAGGGGTGGCAAGTGTCGATAATACGGGTATACTAATAAGCGTATGTTTCAGAATTTAGATGGAATCCAATTATTGTTTGTGCTGATATCGATGCTTATTGGTATGAGTGTTCATGAAGCCATGCATGCCTTTACAAGTCACTGGTTAGGCGACGACACGGCTGCCAATGAGGGCAGGCTTACGCTCAATCCACTTAAGCATATAGACATATTTACGACCGTACTTTTACCGGTAGTAATGATAGCGATAGGTTTGCCGCCAATTTTTGCTGCCAAGCCGGTGCCATTCAATCCAATGCAAGTAAAATACGAAGAATTTGGAGCCGCACTGGTAGGGATAGCAGGCCCGTTAACCAACCTAGCTTTGGCGTGTATAGGCGGCCTTATCTTCCAGCTAGGGATTATAAATACCAATGGCTGGTCTAATTTTGTAGTTATATTTACATTGGTAAATGTGGCGCTGTTTGTGTTTAATATGATTCCGTTTCCGCCGCTGGATGGTTCTAGGCTACTTTATGCATTTGCCCCCGAACCATTGCAGAGGGTGATGCGTACTATAGAAGGCTTTGGCCTGGGCGCAATATTTCTTTTGATTTTTGTATTTTGGCAGTATATCGG